>JBJKRK010000080.1:0-7405 GCA_046704705.1 Candidatus Limnocylindrales bacterium
GCTCTCCCGCCCGCGCTGCCTCGATGGCTGCGTTGAGCGCGAGCAGGTTCGTCTGGGCAGCGATGTCGGAGATGGTCTCGACGATCGCTCCGATTTCGGCGGAGCGTGCACCCAGCCGGTCGACCGCTCCGGCGGCAGTCTGGAACGCAACCGCCATGCCGGTGATCCCGGCCGCCGTTGCTGCAACCGACGCGAGCCCCTCGGTGGATGTCGCGTCGGCCTGCGCAGACGCGGCATGCGCATCGTCGACGGCCCTGACTGCGTCCCGCACCGCGTCCTGCAGCGCGGCGAGCGCCTCGGAGCCGAGCGCCGCCTCCGTCGCGGTGCCGGTGGCGTCGCTCGCGGATGCTCCGGCGATGGAGGCGAGCTCCACGGCGGCCGCGGATGCGTCGCTCACGGCATGCGCCTGCTCCGATGCACCCTGCGCGATCTGGCTGATCGTCGATGCCACTTGCCCGGTCGCCACGCCGGTCTGGCTGGCCGCTGACCGCAGGCCGACAGTTGCCTGGCCGACCGCATCCGAGGCCGTCCTGACCTCCCCGATCGCGCCCGCGAGCATCATCGCCATCTCGTCGATCGTCCTCGCCGTGCCATCGAGGTCGACGACCATCCGGTTGTACGAGCGCACGAGATCCGCGAGCTGATCCCACGTTCCGGTATCGAGCGTGCGCGCCCCGACATCTGCCCTTGCCGTCAGGTCGCCGGCCGCGATTGCCTCGAGCGTCGCGCTGAGGTTGGCGAGATCGTGCTGGGCGATCGTTCCGATGCGATCGGTCAACTCCACCATTGGCTGCACCAGCCGTCTCAGGGTCACGGCGAGGAGCCCGACGACGATGACGGACGCCAGGCTGAACACCAGCGCCACGTTGACGAGCGTGAGGCCCTGATGCCCCAGGATGAATCCCACCAGAACGCCGATCGCGACCATGGCCGACATCAGCGCGGTGAGGCGAACGGCAAGCCCGCGCCCCACCAGGAGCCGGATCGCGGCCAGGGCCACGGCAATGCCGGTGCCATCGATCGCGAGGATGACGACGTAGTCCATGGTTGCGGCCCCTTCCTCCGGCCCTCGCGGCCAGACCACGGGAATTGGCCGTGCCTGGCTGCCCGCCGGATCACTCAGCGCAGGCGTCGGGCGGCGTGTTCGATTGCTTGAGCCGGTCGCAGCGGCACAACCACCGCGGCACCACCGTGCAGGCGAGCCCCGGGGTCACCCTCGTACATTCGTCGCACGCCACCGGCGTCCGCACGACCGCCCGGTCCGGCCCCAGCCCGGCGGCCCGCTCCGGTCCGGGCGGAGGCGAGCGATGCCTGTACCGTTGCCGATCAACTTGTCTCGAGACTCCGGCCGCCCACAGGAGGCATGCGTCCCCATGTTCTCGTTCCTTCGCAGGTCCACGCCGCGGATCGGCGCCGACGAATGCGATCGGCTCTGGCGCGACGGCGCCGTGACCCTTCTCGATGTCCGGGAGGAGTGGGAGTTCCAGCGCGGCCATGTGCCCGGCGCGCTTCACATCCCTATCGGGCAGCTGCCCCGGCGCTTCGGCGAGCTGCCCCGAGACCACCCGATCGCCGTGATCTGTGCCTCAGGCCATCGGAGTCTGGGTGCGACGCACTTCCTGCTGGAGCGCGGTTTCGTCGGCACGGGGTCGGTGGACGGCGGCATGTCTCGGTGGGCCCGCGGCGGCCGACCTGTCGAGAGGGGCCCGGCTCGCGCGGCCTGAGAGGGACGCGCGCGGCCCGAGGTCGCGCAGCCTGAGCTCGCACCGCAGGAGCTCGAGCAGCCTGAGCTCGCACCGCCTGAGCTCGAGCCGCTCGAACTCGGCGCCTGCCCGGGCAGCCTGAGAGGGACGCGCGGCGCGCCAGACGGACATGCGAGCGGGGCTGGACAGACGGACCGGCTTCGGGCCATTCGGCTCTCCTGGACATCCAGGCATGCGCATACCGTTACTCGGGCGGGTATCGCGACACCGAGGCGATCGCGCGGCGACAGGGCGTCAGCGTCGCGGATCGTGCGCTGCGGGCGTTCACGGGCCGGAGCACGGGAGCCGCTGGCCGATGCTGCCACGCCGCGACGCCGGGATCGCACGCAGCGAGGGATGCCATGCAGCCACTGCCGCGACGGGGGACCGAGGAGATCGAGGCGCGCCTGCGCCAGGTGCACGGGTACGGCCGGGTCGCCGAGCTCCTGTACGCGCTGACCTGCGACGCACTCCTCACGGCTGGGCCCGATGCGTTCCGGGTGGCCGAGTGGGAGCAGCTCACCCGACTGATGCGCGCGCCGATCAGCCATGCGGCGAGCGTCGCCCTGGACACACTCGCGACCGAGCTGAGCGAAACCCTGGGCGAGGTGCCGCCCGAGCTGGCGGATCGAGTGGACCGGCTGCGTCGCTACGCGGAGATCGGCAGAGAGTAGCGCCGGACCCCCGTCACGCCCGGGTGATGTCCGCGAGCGGCATGGCCGCAGCCGGGCCCGTTCTCCAGCGCGCGTCTGACACCGCGCGCACCCGCCCGCACCATTGCACGATCGGCTCGGGACCTTCGGCCATGCCGGGCGCACCCGGGCAAGCGTATGGTGGAGACGCCCGGGTCGCAGCATGAGGGAGGTGCGCCATGCAGACCCTGCCCAGGGTGTCCCACGAACACCACGACCGACTCTGGCAATACGTCAGGCGGCTCGACGAACTCTCTGATTGCGTGAACTGTGACTGCCTCGACACTGCCCGCCTCGCCGGGTTGGCGCCCGACTTGCAGGAGCTCCGCCACGGCCTGACGGAACTGCTGCTTCCGCACATGGAAGCAGTGGAGGCGGCCGTCTGGCCGACACTCGAGACGCTCTTCGCCGAGCGCGAGACCACGGCCCCGATGGCCCGTGAGCACGTCGAGATCCGCCGCCTGGTGGCGATCCTCGCGGATTTCGCGGACCATCCGGAGGCACACACCGATCGTGCTGCCGTGCTTACCCTCCGGCGCGCCCTCATGCGCCTCTACTACCTGCTGAAGACGCACCTGGCCGAGGAAGAGCTTTACATCCCGATCCTCGAGGACAGCCTGACGCCGGAGCGGGCTCAGGAACTCGCGCGGGCGCTCGACCACGTGGTGGCGGAGCGGCTGTAGCCGCCCGCTGTCTCGGGTGGCGCCCGCCGCGACCACCACCGGGGGGCAACGGCGCGCGGGCTGGTCAGCGTCGGGGTGAGGGGCGTCGTCAGAGACTGGCCGCGGCCCTGGTGCTGGCCCGCAACGCCCGCACCGTGAGCGTCTGGATGACCGTAATCGCGAGCACAGCGACGGCGAACGATGCGGGCACACCGAGCGGGACGAGCGCCACACTCACGATGGCGAGGAACACCACCGTGCCGAGCAGGCCCGCGAGGATCCCCTGCAGCACGCCGATCGCGCTGTCCGCGCTCTGCCGCAGGTGGGCGAAGAGGGCGAGCACGGTGCCCATCACGGGGAGCATCGCAAGCAGGCCGCTGACTCCCGGGCCCACGAGTGGCGCCAGGGCCGTGACGAACACCACGACCGCGGTGCCGCTGGCCATCCGCAGCGTGAGCTCCCACGGCGGCTGCGCCGCGTCCGGCGCCGCGCTTCTCCGGCGTGGCATCAGGCGCATGCCCGCCGCCCAGGCAGCGACGACGAGGCCGGCCAGGACGGCGAGAGGCAGCCCGAGGCTGCGCTCCGCGAACGCGGCACCGAGCAGCCAGGCAAGTGCCGCGGCGAGCATCGCGGCACCCCAGTCGCGCACGGTGGCCACGCGAGCGTAGGCGACGCAGAACGCGACGATCGCGATGCTGCCGGCGACGGATGCCCGGGCGGCCGCGGCACCGAACGCCGGACCGTGGCCGAGCGCCAGGAACAAGGCGACCGGCCCCGAGGTGAGCGGCAGCGATACGAGCCAGCCGCCCACGAGGGGTCCCCAGCGACGGGCGCCGAGGCTGGCCGCTCCGATCATCAAGGGCGTCAGCGTGAGCTTCAGGAAGAGGATCGCCACGCGGCAAGCTTAGCGGCGCCCTCTGCATGGGGCGTGTCGCGCGGGTCATGCAGGAGCCGGCCCTGTTCCCGGGCGGGCGGGCACGTAAAGCGCAGGCCGGCCCGCCGGCCGTCGCTCCGTCAGCCCTGCGGCGCGCCGAACCGTGCGGGGTCGAACGCCGGCGGAATCGCGGGGGCCCGTCCCAGGATCAGGTCCGCCACGAGGCGGGCGGAGCCAGGTCCGGTCGAGATCCCCCACGGCCCGTGCCCGGCGCACACGAAGAGCCGCCGGCGACCGGCCACACGGCCGATGAGCGGTCGACCGTCCGCACTCTGCGGCCGGGCGCAGGCGCGGACGCCGCGGATCGGCGCGTCGGCGACGCGTGGGACGTACCGCATCGCGCGCGTGAGGATCGGCTCGATCCACGCGTCGAGCTCCGGCTCCCGATCGAGGAACGTCGAACCCACACCGCTCGCCTCCGCGTGGGCGATCAGGCTGAAGTCAACGTCTTCGGACGAGGGGCCGGTGCCGGGCTTCACACCGTGGTCCCCAGCGGGAGGCACGCCGATCACGGCGTCGATGCCGGCCTCCTCGAGAGCGAACCGTGGCGGCGCGGCCAGCTCGACATCCACGACGACGCCCCAGCGGGGGCGGATCGGCATCCAGCCACCGGACGGGTCCAGCAGCGCGGGCGTCCACGGCCCCGCCGCGACGAGGACGGCACCGGCAGTCAGGAGCCGCCCGTCCATCCGCACCCCGACGACCGTGTCGCCGACGGACTGCAGGGCCGCCGCGCGTCCAAGCCGGACCGTCACGCCGCGCGCCTCGGCGAGAGTCGCGTACGCGTAGGTCGATGCGGCGGGGACGACCGGGTAGCCGATCGTCACCCGGCACGCCCAGAGATCCGCTCCGAGCGCCGGCTCCACCCGCTGCAACGCCGGGCCGCCCAGGAACTCGGGTGCGAGCTCGGGAAACGTCGAGGCGATCATCGTCGTCTGGCGGCGCGCGGCCTGCTGCCGCGTCGACACGAAGAGCATGCCGGCAGGCTCGGCGGCCAGCTCGAAGCCTGCGTCCGCGGAGGACAGCTCCCGGTACAGCGCGACGGTGTCGCGGTAGAGCGGCACGAGCGCGGGGTCGAACGGATGCTGCACGAGCCCGGAGTTCGCGCCGGATGCACCGGAGGCCAGCCCATCGCGCTCCACGAGCGTGACCCGGGCGCCGGCCCCGGCCAGGAACGCCGCGGCTGATGTCCCGACGATCCCGCCGCCCACGATCACGACATCGGGCGAGGAGGCGCTCACCGCCGTCCCGGCGTGGGCGCGCGGTCAGCGGTCGGGGCGAGCGCTCGCGGCAGAGTGGAGAGTGGATGACGGCGCCACATCGTTCAAGCGTATCCCGTCGGCGCCCGCACCACTGTCCGTGGCCATGAAAGAGTCCGCACTGGTGGGGACTTCGAGAGGGCCATGGACAACCACCCAGGCAACGAACTCGGCCGGCAACGGGAGCCGATCGTCGCCTCGATTTCTGCGCCACTAGGCACCGCGCGGGTGGCCCAAAGGGCCTTGACACTGCGCGGCATCCCCCGTGGATCATGAAGGGGTCGCCAATGGAGCTGACGCACAGGCGAGAGCGCAGCCCCCGGCTTGCGCCAGCCCCCGGGTTTGGGTGGCCCTGCGGAGTGACGTCCCCAGGAGCGGTGCGGATGGCTCGCGCGACGTCTCGTCGCCTGATCGCGTCCCCGATTGACCGCGTCTTCGCCCTGGCCGCCCGTGCCGAGCTTTTCCCCACGTGGAACCCCCTCTTCGTCGAGGTCCGCAACGTCAGCGGGCCCCTCGACCAGCTCGCGGCGCACTTCGACGCGCTCATGCAGGTGGCCGGGCATCGCCTCGAGACGCACCACGTGGTGACCGATGTCAGCGTGCCACACAGCCTGGTGGTCGCGGCGGTCGCGCGGGAAGGCGGCCGGCTCACCTGGATCCGACGCTACGTGCGCGCGGGCAGCAACGCGACCGAGATGGACACCGAGCTGGAGTACGTGCTGCCACGGGGGTTCGCCAGCACCTCGGTGGGGAGCCCGTCACTCGAGCGGGAGATCGAGAACGACGTCATCCGTTCGGCCGAAGGGTTTGCTGCCCTGGCCGAAGCAGCGGTGGACGCAGTGACGTAGGGGCGGCGCGCGACGCGCAATCGGCTCGCGCGGAGCAGACGGAGGGAACGCCATGGATCGTGTGGAAGGCAGCCTCGAGGAGCTGCTCAAGAAGCGCGGCATTTCAAGGCGGGCGTTCCTGAAGTTCTGCAGCGGGATGGCAGCGGTGCTTGCGCTGCCGCCGATGTACGCGCCGCGGATCGCCCGCGCGCTCGCCACGGCGCCGCGGGTGCCCGTCGTCTGGCTCGAGGGGCAGGACTGCGCAGGCAACACTGAGGGCTTCCTCCGGGCGTCGCATCCCACGGTTGAAGAGATCGTCCTTGACACCCTGTCCGTGAACTACCACGAGACACTCATGGCCCCGGCCGGCGCGGCCGCCGAGAAGTCGCTCCAGGACACCATGACGACGTATCCCGGGAAGTACATCGCCGTCGTGGAGGGCAGCATCCCCACGGCCGACGGCGGGATCTACTGCACGGTCAACGGCCGCTCGTTCCAGTCGATCGTGCAGGACGTGTGCGGCAAGGCGCTGGCAACGATCGCGGTCGGCACCTGCGCGCTCGACGGCGGTCTGCCGGCCGCTCACGGCGGGCCGACCGGCGCGATCGGCGTCAGGGCAGTGGTCCCGAATGCGACGGTGATCAACCTGCCCGGGTGTCCCATGAACGTGCAGAACCTGACGGCCACGATCGTCCAGTACCTGACGTTCGGTGCATTTCCCGCAGCCGACGGGTTCGGCCGCCCGTACTTCGCCTACGGCCAGCTCGTCCACGACCAGTGCGAGCGGCGGGCACACTTCGACGCCGGGGAGTACGTGCTGGCCTGGGGAGACGAAGCGCACCGGAAGGGCTGGTGCCTGTACAAGATGGGCTGCAAGGGGCCGGAGACGTTCGCGAACTGCCCGACCGTGCGCTTCAACGACCGCACCAGCTGGCCAGTCAAGGCGGGGCACGGCTGCGTCGGCTGCACGATGGCGGCCTTCTGGGACCAGATGAGCCCCTTCTACCGCAGGCTGAGCAATCCGCCGGGTTTCGCGGTCGATGTCACCGCCGACGAGGTGGGGCTCGGTTTCGTGGGCGTGGTGAGCGCGCTGACGGTGGCGCATGGCGCGGCGAGCTACGCCCGTGCTCGCCGCGGGACGGGGCCAGTTCGCGGACACGGGCCCGAGGGGCAGGTGATCCCACCGCCTGGAGTACCCGTGGAGCTATCCGAGCCCGCGGAGGCGCCGCCGGGCGCGGCACCGCCAGGCGCGGCACCGCCGGGCGCGGCACCGCCGGGCCCCGCACCGC
>JBJKRK010000081.1:0-10079 GCA_046704705.1 Candidatus Limnocylindrales bacterium
GCGCCGCGCTCGTGCCGCCGCCCGGTGGGGCGTTCACCACGCTCACGCTGGCCTGGCCCTGCGCGGCGGTGAGGCTGGCCGGGACGAGCGCGCGCAACTGCGTCGGCGAGACGTACGTCGTGGCGAGCGGTGCGCCATTCCAGTACGCGGTGGAGACACCCGGCGCGAAGTTCGCCCCCTGCAGCGTGAGGCTGAGCTCGGGGCCACCCGCCGGCGCGCTCGAGGGGCTCACCGCGCTCAGGATGGGCGGCGGGTTGGGGGCGGGCACCGGCGTCGGCGGCGGAACGAACGTGTAGTTGTACTCGACGGGCGCCAGATCGAGCCCGTTGTACCGGTCGAGGTCGACGCAGCCGCTGATCCCGGCCACGTGGCCGCAGTCGTCGTACTGCCAGAAGGTCCAGCCGCGCCCACCCCAGTTGCCCGCCGGCACCGTCGGGCTCGAGGTGAACCAGTGGGCCACCCAGAGGACCGAGTAGCCCTCATCGGCGAACAGGGTCGTGTCGCCCATGTAGTTCTTCCAGAAGTTGGGACTCGTGTAGATCATCGGCCGGACGCCGAGCTTCGCGTACACCTCGCCCAGCCAGGCGTTGACCCATGCCTGCAGCGCGCTCGTCGGGAGGCCCCCGGTGACCTCCAGGTCGAGCGCCGGGACGAGGTCGCCTGGGAGCAGGTCCGCGTTGTCGACATACCAGTCGGCCTGGATGACCGCCTCAGCCGGTGTGCCGCCAGGCCTTGCGAAGTGATACGCGGAGACCCGCAGCCCTGCCGCGCGCGCCGCAGCGTGATTCGCGGCATAGGTGGGGTCGAGGTACGTCTCGCCCTCGGTCGCCTTCAGGATCACGAATCGTGTCCCCGAGGCGGCCACCGCAGGCCAGTTGACCGTCCCCTGATAGTGGCTGACGTCGATCCCGGGCAGGTACGCCGACGGAACCGGAGGCGGCGGTGTCGGATTGACCACGGGCGGCGGACTGGGCGTGGGAGTACTGCCCGACGGCGGGGGTGTCGGAGCCGGGACCGGGTTGGCCCCGAAGAGGCCGGTGGCGGCGAACACGGGGCTCACGCCGTAGAGCGAGATCACGCTCGTCCCGTTGACGGCGTCGATCTGGTACCAGGTGTCGCCGGACGTGGGAGACGCACAGGAAGACGACCACGCCGCGCCCACCTGCGTCCCGCTGACGGAGATGACCGACCCGACCGGGAGCACCGCCATGGACTGGTACGCCGTCGACGGCAGGCTCCGGACGTTGACGGCGCACGAGGCAGCGTAGTAGGTGCTCGCGTTCGCGATCCGCGGCGTGAGGGCGCTGGTGCCGAGGGCGGCGAGGAGGGCGAGGGCGCCCAGAAGCAGCGGTCGAGGCGGACGCATCAGTACCCCCTGGTCCAGGTCCGTGGAGCGGCGGGGTCGCGCGGCCCGGACGGCCGGGCGACCAGATTGGTCTCGGACACCGAGGAGGCACGAGCCCTCGAGCCAGAGGGGATGCTACCAAGCCCGGCAACCCGGCGACAGGGCCGAGCGGTCCCATCGGGGGATAGGAATCCTGTGCGGTTTGCACGCCCGACACCGGGGACCGGCTGGCTGACGCCACTGACCAGTGCAACCGGCCCGGGGTCCACCGGCACCGCGGCCGGCGCGGCCCGACAGTCGCCATGTATCCCCTGCCGCCCGGGCCCGAACACGCGAAAACGGCCAGCCCGATGCTGGCCGCTACCCTGACCGCGTCACGGCACGAGGCGATCCCCGCCCCCTACCGCGCCGACCTGCCCGCCCGAGTGTCAGTGCTGTTGACGCCGGACGTGGGGCGGAAGGCGAGGTTCAACGTGCTGACCATGGGATCGGCGGGGTGCGGCAACCGGAGCCTCGAGGGCCTTCGGTTCCGCGAATACTGAACGCTCATCGCCGTCGACATCGTCGTGTCGAACTCCAACCGTCACGCGCCGCGTCCTGGTTGACCCGACCACTCTAGCCCTGGATCGCTCCGGATACCAGCCCCTGCCGCGTGGCGACGCGTTGCAGTGGCCTTGCAGATGTATGACAGCGAAGCCCTGGGGATCTTCGCCACGGTGAAACCGCGCCGCCGGCGAGATCCGCCCCGGGCCATGGCCGCCCTACGACCGGGACTACTTTCGCGGCCGGCAGGTACCAGAGTGCAAGGATGCTCGCAAGGTGCCGCGTGGCAGGCTCCGCTTCGGAGGTGCGCGGCGCGCTATCCCACCGGCGTTCTGTCACCCCGCTGGCGGGGAAGAGGCGCTGAACGGGAGAGAAGAGCAATGGAGTCGTTCCCCGAGCGTCGGAGCAGTGAGAGCGGCGGCAGCGCGCCGCCGGAGACGCGGCCCGGAGGGCCGGCCGATTGGGAAGACGAGCTGACCGGGCTCCCGGGGCCGGCCTTCTGGCAGGCGATCCTCGCCGCCGAATCGGCCCGCGACACCCGCTACGGACGGACGGCGACCGTCGTATTCGTCGAGCTCGCCGGGCTCCCGCAGCTGGCCGACCTCTGGGGTGCGGACGTCGCAACACAGGCCATCGCGTCGCTGGCCGGGATCCTGCGCGCCGGGTCGCGCGCGAGCGACTACCTGGCGAGGCTCGATGCGGGCCGCTTCGGCGTGATCCTCACCGAGACCGACGAGGTCGCGGCCGTCAACTTCGTCGAGCGCGTGCGTGACCGCTGCGACCGTGAGCTGGGAGGGGCGCCCGAGAGTGTCCGCGTCGCCTTCGGGTGGGCCAGCCCCCACGGCGCCGTGACACTGCAGACCATGGCTGCCACGGCCGAGGCTCGACTGCGCGACGAACTCGGCAGCTGAGGCGCGATTGCGGGACGAACCCGGCGGCCGAAGCTCGACTGCGCGACGAACTCGGCGGCTGAGGCGAAGAAGGCATCGCGCGGCCGCCTCGGCCGCGCAGTCGCGACAGAGCCTGGAACCCCGGGGCGCCACGCGCCCGCCGCTACACGGCCTCGGCGAGCGCTTCGACGAACTGGCTGTTGTACAGGTCGTAGTAGAAGCCGCGGCGCGCGAGCAGGGACTCGTGGGTCCCCTGTTCGACGATCCGCCCGTGGTTCATCACCAGGATCTCGTCGGCCCCGCGGATCGTGGACAGGCGGTGCGCGATCACGAAGGCGGTGCGTCCCTTCATCAGGCGCGCCATTGCATGCTGCACGAGGACCTCGGTGCGCGTGTCAACCGAGCTCGTCGCCTCGTCGAGGATGAGGATCGGAGGATCCGTCAGGAAGGCGCGGGCGATCGTCAGCAGCTGTCGCTCGCCCTGCGAGAGGTTGGCGGCCTCGTCATCGATCGGCGTGTCGTAGCCATGGGGCAGCGTGCGGACGAAGTGATCGACGTGCGCGGCCTCCGCCGCGGCCACGATCTGCTCCTCGGTGGCATCCTCGCGCCCGTAGGCGATGTTCTCGCGGATCGTGCCGCCGAACAGCCAGGTGTCCTGCAGCACCATCCCGAACGTCCGTCGAAGGTCGTCGCGGGTCATCTCGCGCGTGTCGACGCCATCGACGGTGATCCGCCCGGCGTCGATCTCGTAGAAGCGCATGAGCAGGTTCACCACGGTCGTCTTGCCCGCCCCAGTGGGCCCCACGATCGCGACCGTCTCGCCTGGCGCGGCGACCACGTTCAGGTCCTCGATGAGGGGAACCTCGGGCAGATAGCGGAACGAGACATCCTCCAGCACGACGTTGCCGGCGACGGCCTCGCCAATGGCCTGCGGCGCCGCGGTGTCAGGGACTTCCTCCTCCTCGTCGAGCAGCTCGAAGACGCGCTCCGCCGAGGCCACCGTCGATTGCAGGATGTTCATGATGCTGGCGATCTGCGTGATCGGCATGGTGAACTGGCGCGAGTACTGGATGAACGCCTGCACGTCGCCGAGCGAGAGCGTGCCGGATGCGACCTGCACGCCCCCGATCACGGCGATCGCGACGTAGTTCAGGTTGCTGACGAAGTTCATCGCAGGCTGGATGACGCCGGAGACGAACTGCGCGCGGAAGCTCGCCTGGAAGAGCCGCTCGTTCTCCTCGTCGAAGCGGCGCATCGCCTCCTCGCGGTGCCCGAACGCCTTCACGATCGTCAGCCCGGTGTGCGTCTCCTCGACGTCGCCGGTGAGCGTGCCGGTCTCGTTCCACTGCGCCGCGAATTCCTTCTGCGCCCGGCGGGCGATGAGCACCGTGATCACGCCGGCCACGGGCACGACGAGCAGCGAGATCCCCGCGAACAGGGGGCTGATCAGCAGCATCATGATCAGCACGCCGACGATCGTGAAGATCGCGGTGATGATCTGCATCATGCTCTGCTGCAGCGTGTTCGCGATGTTGTCGATGTCGTTCGTCACGCGGCTGAGCGTGTCCCCGCGGGGGTGACTGTCGAAGTAGCGCAGGGGCAGGCGGCCCAGCTTGCGGTCGACGTCCTGGCGCAGCCGGTACACGGTGCGCTGCGAGACGCCGGCCATGATGTAGTAACTGAGCCACTGGAACGCCGCGCTCAGGAGGTACAGCCCCACGAGCAGGAGCAGGATCCGTCCGACAGCGCCGAAATCCACGCCCACGCCCACTGTCACGTGCATCCCGGAGAGCATGTCGGCGATCTGGTTCTGCCCCTGGGAGCGCAGCGCCGCCTCGGCCTGCTGCTGGGTCGTGCCGGCCGGCAGGTACTGGCCGAGCATCTTCCCCACCAGGCCGTCGAACAGCTGATCCAGCGCGTTGCCCAGGATCTTCGGCGCGGCGACCTGCGCGGCCACGCCAGCGACGGCCAGGACGAGCACGCCGACGATCTTCGGCGCCTCCGGGCGCAGCTCGGCGACGAGCCGCATGAACGAGGTCCGGAAGTTGCGGGCCTTGCCGCCGGCCATCATCATCCCGTGGCCGCCCCCGAAGAAGCCGCCGCGCATGGGGCCACGCCGCGGCCCGCCAGGGCCGATCGTTCCCGGCCGACCGGCGGTTGCCCCACCTCCGGCCGACCCGCCGGGTGTCCGCATCCCGCTCATGCCGCTTCCTCCGCGGTGAGCTGCGAGTACACGATCTCCCGGTACGTCTCGCACGAGGCGACCAGCTCGTCGTGCGTCCCGCACCCCACGATCGCGCCGCGCTCGAGGACGATGATCTGGTCGGCGTGCATGATCGTGCCGATCCGTTGCGCGACGATGAACACGGTCGCATCACGCGTCTCCGCCGCGAGCGCCGCACGCAGCAGGGAGTCGGTCTTGAAGTCCAGGGCGGAGAAACTGTCGTCGAAGACGTAGATGAGCGGCCGCTTCGCAATCGCGCGGGCGATCGCGAGGCGCTGGCGCTGACCGCCGGAGACGTTCGCCCCGCCCTGGTCGATCTCGGCCTCGAGCCCACCTGGCATGTCGGTCACGAAGTCGCTCGCCTGGGCGATGCGGAGCGCGTGCCAGAGCTCGTCGTCGGACGCGTCCTCCTTGCCATAGCGCAGGTTGCTCCCGACGGTCCCGGCAAACAGAAAGGCCTTCTGGGGAACGACGCCGATCAGGCGCCAGAGATCCTCCTGGCGCACGTCCCGGACATCGATGCCGTCGATGAGGATGCTGCCTTCGGTCGCGTCGTAGAAGCGAGGGATCAGGTTGACAAGGGTCGACTTGCCGCTGCCGGTACTGCCGACGATGGCGGTCGTCTTCCCCGGCTCCGCGACGAAGGAGATGGCCCGCAGCACGGGATCCTCGGCACCCGGATAGCAGAACTCGACATCGCGGAACTCCACGACGCCGCGGGGCGCGAGCGCCTTGACCGGCGCGTCCGGGTCGCGCAGCGTGACATCCGTGTCGAGAACTTTCTGGATGCGCTCGCCCGACGCCGCAGCCCGCGGCACCATGATGAACATCACCGTCGCCATCATCACGGCAAAGAGGATCTGCATGACGTACTGCAGGAACGCCATCAGGTTGCCGATCGGCATCGCCCCGTTGTTGATGCGCAGGCCGCCGAACCACATGATCGCCACGGTCGAAAGATTCATGATCCCGAAGAGCGAGGGGATCATCAGCGCGAAGAGGCGGTTGACCCGGATTGCGGTGTCGGTCAGATCGAGGTTCGCTTCGTCGAAGCGCCGCTCTTCATGCTCCGTGCGCACGAAGGCGCGGATCACCCGCACGCCGCTCAGCACCTCGCGCATGACCTGGTTGATCCGGTCGATCTTCACCTGCATGGCACGGAAGAGCGGCATCGCGCGGCTCACCAGCAGCCCAAGGATCAGGGCAATGATCGGCACGATGATCACGAGCAGCGACGAGAGCGGCACATCTTCGCGCAGTGCCATGATCACGCCGCCGACCGCCATGATCGGCGCCAGGACCATGACGCGCAGCGCCATGACGACCACCATCTGGACCTGCTGGACGTCGTTCGTGTTGCGCGTGATGAGCGAGGGCGTCCCGAACGTGCCGACTTCCACCTGCGAGAAGCCCAGCACTTTCCGGAAGACCGACCCCCGGATGTCCCGGCCCGCAGCCATGGCGACCTTCGAGCCCCAGTAGATCGAGACGATCGCGCAGAGCATCGACAGGAACGTGACCGCCAGCATCCAGGCGCCTGTGTGCAGGATGTACGCGATGTCACCCTTCACGACGCCGTTGTTGACGATGTCGGCATTGAGGTTCGGGAGATACAGGTTGGCGAGCGCCTGGATGGCGAGCAAGCCCACCACCAGCAGCAACTCGCGCCAGTAGGGGCGCAGGAACCTCGACAGCAGCCGGGTCATGCGGCGCAGGGCCTCCTATGCTGAAAACGTGCCGGCGGGCGGCCGCAGGCGCTGGAACGTGCCATGGTCGAAGCGGTCAGCCGACGCTCGAACGGTCGGCGTTGTCGGTCATGGGATCGGCGACGGGCGCCGGGTTGTCCGAAGCATCCGCCGCACCATGCGCCACGTCGCCGACGGGCGCGCCGTCCGCGGACGGGGGGGCCTCCGGATGAAAGAGGCGCTTGCGGGCCGCGTGCATGGCGCGCAGACCGGCGAGCAACCCCGCGAGCTCGTCATCGGAGAGCTCCTGGACGAGCCGGGTGAGTCGCTCCCGGCGGTGTTCTTCCAGGTCTCGGAACACGCGGCCGCCACGCTCGGTCGGTCGCACCAGCACCACCCGCCGGTCGTCCGTGGCGTGCTCGCGCTCGACGAGGCCGCGTTCCTCCATCCGTCCCACGATCCCGGTCGCGCTCGCATCGGAGACATCGAGCGCCTCGGCCAGGCGGCTCATCGCCACCGGGCCCTGAACGTCCAGGACCGCCAGCACGTTCAGATGGATCAGGCTCAACGCACCGCGGTGCCACGTCCGGAATGTCCCGAGCCAGTCGCGCGGCGACGAGCCGGCAAGCTCGTCGAGCAGGTCGTCGGCGAGCGACCGACGCTGGTCCCTCGAGAGCGTGGTGTTCCGTCCATCAGGAAGAGTCAACATGACGTTGAAAATCTACGTTGGCTGCAAGGGATGCAACAGGGCCGAACGGCCCTTTTCGTTTCCTGCCCGGACGCCTGGCCAGGGCGCTGCAGCACCGCCGCACGCCGAATCCTGAGCGCCACTCATAGTGAGGTACACTCAGCACTGCGGGCTCGCGGAACATGCGGCCGCCGGTCGACTCGTGAGCACCGCAGCCGGGTGGCGGCAGCGCGCCTCACGGCACGACGCGGCGCTGGCTGCGGCGGCAACACACCTGGTCGCACGAGCGGCGCTGGCTGCGGCGGCAACACATCTGGTCGCACGAGCGGCGCTGGCTGCAGCGGTAAGGCGCCCGGTCGGCTGGCCGGGCAGCGGTCGTCGGCAGCCCGAAAGCAGCCGGGCGGGAAAGGAGCACGGTGTTGGGAACCGAGACGGTCGTGGCATCTTCGCGCGAGGACGTGGCGCTGCAACAGGCGGACGCCGACCGCGCCATGGAGCTCGCCGACCTCCTCGGTCAGGCGATGCGGCGGCTCCGGCGCGGCACGCGCGAGGCGCTGGCCCCGCTGGGGCTCTCCTGGTCACAGGCACGTGTCGTGCGTCTGCTCACCGATGCGCCGCTCCGCATGTCGCTCATCGCTGACCGCCTGGGGGTGGTCCCCCGGTCGGCGACGGACATGGTTGACAGCGTCGAGCAGGCGGGGCTCGTCGCCCGCCATGCCGACCCGGACGATCGACGGTCCGTTCTGGTGGAACTCACCGCCCCGGGCAGGCTGCTGCTCGAGCGGCTGGACGCGGCCCGTCTCGAAAGCGCCCGGCAGGTCTTCGATGCGCTCGACGCGGACCAGCGCGAGAACCTCCTCCGACTTCTTCGGGCGCTCTGCGAGCGGGACGCGCCCGCGTGCGTGGAGCAGGGGTCCGACGGGCAGGGATCTCTCGCAGACCAGGCCCCGCGGCGGGAGCGCGGCGGAGCGGCGAACGGATCGGCCGCCTCCGGCGCCGACGCAACGTTCGACGGAGGGCGATCCCGATGACGATGTACGTGACGATGCACGCCGTGCGCCCTGAGGGAGATCTGCCAGCATGAGCATGCTCGGTCCCATGGCAGGCGGCGGGTGGCAGCTCATGCGCTCCTTCCGTCGCGACGATTCCGTCCGGTCGCAGCAGCTCTCGGCCGGCCTGATCCGCCGGATAGCGCGGTTCGCCGCGCCCTACCGGCGGATGCTGCTGACGTTCCTGATCCTGATCATCATCGACGCCGGCATCGGCGCGGCCAACCCGCTGATCTACCGGGCGATCATCGACAACGGCATCCTGCCCAGGCGGTCGGACATCGTGGTCGAGCTGGCCGTGCTGCTGGCTGGGCTCGCCCTGGTCGATGCCGGCCTGGCCCTCGTGGAGCGCTGGATCTCCGCCCGTGTGGGCGAGGGACTCATCTTCGACATGCGCACGAAAGTGTTCGCCCATTTCCAGCGCATGCCGGTGGCGTTCTTCACCCGCACGCAGACCGGCGCGCTGGTGAGCCGCCTGAACAACGACGTGCTCGATGCGCAGAGCGCGTTCACCAACACCCTGTCGTCGGTGGTCGGCAACATCATCAGCGTCGCCATCACGCTGCTGGCCATGTTCGTGCTGAGCTGGCAGATCACGCTGCTCGCACTGGTGCTCTTCCCCGTCTTCGTCCTGCCGGCGCGCTGGGTCGGCCATCGCATTCAGGCCATCACCCGCGAGAGCTACAACCTCAACGCGAAGATGACCTCGACCATGACCGAGCGCTTCAACGTCGCCGGCGCGCTGCTCGTGCGGTTGTTCGGGCAACCCATCCGGGAGATTCGCAGCTTCGAGGAGAAGGCCGGTCGCGTGCGCGACATCGGGGTGACCCAGGCGATGTACACGACGGTGTTCATGGCGTCGCTGCTGCTCACCGCCTCCCTCGCCACGGCTCTGGTGTACGGCTGGGGCGGGGTCCTCGCCGCCGACGGGGCGCTGCAGGTCGGGACGGTGGTGGCGCTCACGGCCTACCTCAACCGCCTGTACGGCCCGCTCACCGCACTCTCGAACGTCCAGGTGAGCGTGATGACCGCCCTCGTCTCCTTCGACCGCATCTTCGAAGTGCTCGACCTTCCGCCCCTGGTGGGCGAGAAGCCCGACGCCGTCGACATCCCGCGCGGACCGGCCAGCATCGAGTTCGATCACGTCGACTTCAGCTACCCGACGGCGGAGGAGGTGTCGCTCGCGTCCCTGGAATCGGTCGCTGTGCTCGACCAGGCACCCTCCGACCAGGTGCTGTTCGATGTCTCGTTCACCGCGCGGCCGGGCGAGCTGGTGGCGCTCGTCGGACCTTCCGGGGCGGGCAAGACCACGATCAGCCATCTGGTCCCGCGGCTGTACGACGTGCGCGCCGGCGTGGTTCGCATCAACGGCATCGATGTCCGTGACGCGACCCTCGCCTCCCTCAGGGCGGCAATCGGCGTGGTGACGCAGGATGCCCATCTGTTCCACGACACGATCCGGGCGAACCTGCTGTACGCCAGGCCCGGCGCGACGGAGGATGAACTCGTCGAGGCGCTCCGCGCCGCGCAGATCCTCCCGCTGGTCCGCTCGCTGCCGGACGGCCTGGACACCATGGTGGGCGATCGGGGCTACCGGCTCTCGGGCGGGGAGAAGCAGCGCATCGCCATCGCGCGCCTGCTGCTGAAGGCGCCCG
>JBJKRK010000082.1:0-4612 GCA_046704705.1 Candidatus Limnocylindrales bacterium
CCGGGAGGCCAATATTAGGGGCATCCGACTCACCCGAACCGACGTCCCATGCCCGATCTGCCTACCCGCGAGTCCGCCCTCGCGCTGATGCACGAATACACGGCCAGCGAGTCGTTGAGAAAACACATGCTTGCCGTCGAGGCCGCCATGCGCGCCTACGCCGTCAAGTTCGGCGAGGACCCCGACCGGTGGGGGCTGGCCGGCCTGATCCACGATTTCGACTATGAGCGTTTTCCTAATGCGGCCCACTCGGCGACCGAGGAACATCCGACGCAGGGCGTCGGCGTCCTGCGGGAGAAGGGCTGGCCCGACGACATCCTCCAGGCCATCCTCGGCCACGCCACGTACTGCGGCGTGCCCCGCGTCACACCGATGGCCAAGGCGCTGTTCGCCGTGGACGAGCTGACCGGGCTGATCACCGCGACGGCCCTGGTGAAGCCCACCAAGAGCCTGTTCGACGTGGACGCCCGCTCGGTGCGAAAGAAGATGAAGGACAAGGCGTTTGCCCGTGGGGTGAGCCGCGAGGACGTCGTGCTGGGTGCCCAGGAGCTGGGCGTGGACCTCGACGCTCACATTTTGTTTGTGATCGAGGCCATGCGCGGGATCGCCCCAGACCTGGGGCTGGCAGGGACCTCCGGGGCCGCCTGAGCGATGTTCAACGGCCCTCTGGCCCGGCGCGTACATGGAGGTGAACAACGTCGGGACCACGATGACCCTTGCCATCGCACCACTGCGCCCGCGGGTGGGCCCATCGGTGTCTGACGCCGTCCGGCCGGAGCGGGAGTTCGTCCTCGCGGCCCAGCGCGGCGATCAGAATGCGTTCGGCCAGCTGGTGCACATGCACCAGCGCCGGGCGTACGCGGTGGCGCGGGCGATCGTGGCGACGCACGAGGATGCCGAGGACGCGGTCCAGGAGGGGTTCCTGCACGCCTATCGCGCGCTGGACCGGTTCCTCCCCGACCAGCCCTTCGGCGCCTGGCTCTACCGCATCATGGCCAACGCGGCGCTCGACCTGGTACGCCGCCGCAAGGTGCGCGATGCGGATGAATTGACGGAAATGGTCGCCCTGCCCTTCCGGGACCCGGGCGAGGCGGACGAATTGCAGATGCGGTTGAACGAAGCGATCACGCACCTCACGGAACGGCAGCGGTCGGTGATCGTGTTGCACGATGTGGAAGGATTCACGCACGGCGAGATCGGCGAGATGCTCGGCATTCCCGAGGGCACGGCGCGATCGGACCTGCACCATGCCCGCGCAACGCTGCGCGGGCTACTGAAGGACGTCTGGAGCGAGTGAGCCATGAGCAACCTGCGACTGGTACCTGGGCACGAGGACGACGAGATCACGCGCGGACTGCGCGAGATGTACGCCGCCCCGAGCAGCGAGTCGTACTGGAGCGAGCTCGAGTCCCGCATCATGCACCGCATCTCCGGGGTGGAGCTGGGGTGGTGGACCGAGCTCGACCACTGGACGCGTCCGGCTCTGCTGGCCGCCGCGGCGCTGCTGCTGGCCTGCAGCGCGGCGCTCTTCCGTGCCCACGAGGCCGAGCAGACCGCCACCTACGACGCACTGCTGGCGCCGGTGCCCGGCCCCGCCGAAGCGGTGGCCCGCCCCATGCTGCAGGACACGCGCGACGGCACCGTGCGCTACGTCCTGTCGCACGACTGAGGACGTGACCATGGATCGGCCCAAACAGCAGGCGATGCTCTTCCTCCTCGGCGCCGTCCTCGTGGGCGGCGTGCTGGGGTTCTCCGCCGATCGCGTGATGCGGCGCCCGCCCCACAACTGGGCCGAGCGCAGCACGATGTACGACGACCTCGGGCTCAGCGCGGCCCAGCGCGTGTCCGCCGATTCCATCTGGGACGCGACCAATTGCGCCATCGCCACGGTCTACGAGCCGCTGCGTGGCACCCTCGACTCCATTCGCGACGAGGGGCGGCACCGCTTCCGGGCGCTGCTCAACCCCGACCAGCTGGCGCGGCTCACCGCCCGGCTGTCCGCGGATTCCGCCCGCCGGGTCCGCGCGGATTCCGCCCGCCGCGCCCGCGGCGACACGACGCGGCACGGCCCGCGGTCTTCCAACTCGAGACAGGATTCCTGTAAACAAAAATGAAAATGTGGCTCCTTTTGGCGGCGCTGCCCGCCGCACTCTCGGCGCAGCAGCCTGCTGACTCGGCGCATGCCATCTCCCTGCAGGAGGCCATCGCGCTCGCGACCAAGAATCAGCCGGCCGCCGTCGCCGCCAAGAACCAGATCACGACCGCGCACGCCGCCGTGACGTCGGCCTACGCGAACTTCATTCCCAGCCTCTCCTGGTCCATGGGGCAGAACCAGTCCAGCGGCCCCCGCCTCGGACAGGAAGGCAACATCATCCAGTACCAGACCCCCTGGTCGTATTCCGACGGGCTCCGCGCCAGCGTCACCGTGTTCGACGGCGGACAGCGGTTCGCCACGCTGCGCAGCGCCAAGGCCGGGGTCCTGAGCGCCGAGGCGAACCAGGTCGCGCAGCAGTTCGGCATCGCGCTCAACGTCAAGACGCAGTACTACAACATCCTCGCCGCGATGGAGTCGGAATCCGCCGCCCGGGCCCAGCTCGCCCAGGCCGAGGAGCAGCTCAAGGTGTCGGACGCCAAGCTCGCCGCCGGCGCCGCCACGCGCGCCGACTCGCTCCAGTCCGCGGTACAGGTGGGCAACGCGCAGGTCGCCCTCCTCACGGCGCAGAACAACCGCAAGGTCGCCGACGCCGCCCTCACGCGCCTGGTCGGCTCCCAGACCCTCGTGACCGCCACGGCCGCCGACACCGCCGAGCCGGCCATCACCCCGATCGACAGCGTGCTCCTCGCGCACCTGGCCGCCCAGGGACCCGGCGTCCGCTCGGCCCAGGCCAGCCTGGCCAGCGCGCAGGCGACCTACTCCGCCAGCAGGTCGTCCTACCTGCCCACGATCTCGCTCAGCTACAGCCGCAGCGGGAACGGCTACGACAAGTACTTCGGCATCGGCGGCGGCTCCCTGTCGTACAGCAAGACGCTCTCGATTTCCCTGAGCTACAGCCTGTTCGACAACTGGACCCGCGAGGCCCAGTCCTCCGTCGCCGCCGCCGGCGTGAGCAACGCCCAGGCCACCCTGCGCGACGCCGAGGCGGGCGCGCAGCAGAGCCTCGTCCAGTACGTGGCCAGCCTCGAGACCCTGGAGCAGCAGCTCCGCATCCAGCAGGCATCCATCGCGGCCGCTCAGGAGAACCTCCGGGTCGAGCAGCAGCGCTACGCGGTCGGCGCGGCGACCATCCTGGACGTGCTCACGGCCCAGACCACCATCAACCAGGCCGTGGCCCAGCTCATCCAGTACCGGCTGAACTTCCGGACCACCAGGGCCCAGATCGAACAGCTGATCGGGCGCAGCCTGCAGTAACCCTCGAACGGGGTCCTTTCCGGCCTGACGCTGGCCATCCGTCTTAACGGCTGGCCAGCGTTTTCTTAGCGATATCCGTATTCAGGCTGGTGGTTTCCGTCCCCCGTTTCGAGGATCCGGTTCGTGAAAAGAATCACCCCCCTGATCGCCCTTCTCGTCGCCGGCGCGTGCGCCAGAACCAACAAGCTGCCCGCCGTGCAGACGCAGACCGTGCAGCGTCGCGACATCACCGTCACCGCCGACGCCAACGGCGCCATCGAACCGGTCGTCATCGTCGAGGTGCGTTCCAAGGCCTCGGGCATGATCATGCAGATGCCGGTGGAGACGGGCACGTACGTCAAGCCGGGCGACCTGCTCGCGCAGATCGACACCCTCACGGTGCAGAAGCAGTACCGGCAGGCCGCCGCCGACCTCAACTCGGCGCAGGCCCAGCTCGACGTCGCCGCCGCGCAGAAGAAGCGCAGCGACGACATGCTGGCCGCCAAGGTCATCACGCCGCAGGAGAACGAGCAGGCCCGGCTCACCTACGAGAGCGCGCAGGCGACCCTCGTGCGCCAGCAGGCCAACCTCGACCTCGCCAAGCAGGCGCTCGAGGACGCCACGGTCACCGCGGTCACCAGCGGCACGATCATCGAGAAGGACGTGCAGGTCGGACAGATCATCCAGTCGTCCACCAACTCGGTGTCGGGCGGCACCACGCTGCTCAAGTTGGCCGCCCTGACGCACGTCGGGATGCGCGCCTACTTCAACGAAACGGACATCGGCAACATCCGCGCCGGCGAGCCGGCCACGGTCACCGTGGACGCGTTCCCCGACCGCCGGTTCCAGGGCAAGGTCGAGAAGATCGAGCCCCAGGCCGTGGTCCAGCAGGGCGTGACGATGTTCCCCGTGCTCGTGAACCTCGAGAACATGGACGGCGCGCTGCGCCCCGGGATGAACGGCGAGGTCTCGGCGATCGTGGACCAGCGGATCAACGTGATCGCCGTGTCCAACGACGCGATCAAGACGACGCGCGAGGGCGCGAGCGTCGCCCCGATGCTCGGCCTCAACCCCGACAGCGTCACGGCGCAGATCCGCGCCCAGATGAGCGGCGCGTTCGGCGGCATGGGCGGCGGGCGGCGCGGCGACCATCCTGGACGTGCTCACGGCCCAGACCACCATCAACCAGGCCGTGGCCCAGCTCATCCAGTACCGGCTGAACTT
>JBJKRK010000083.1:0-4235 GCA_046704705.1 Candidatus Limnocylindrales bacterium
GCTCCCGCCGCCTCGGGCTCCTGGGACGGATGCTCTGGGGCAGCACCTCGCGTTACGTGGCGGGACACGTTCTCTCGACGGTCGTCGTGGTGCCCTGAGGAGCAGCTCGCCGTCGCGCTGCGGCCGGGGCGAGCGACGAACTCCAGGCGCCATGCGCCGCGCCGGGCGGCACTGCCCGACGCTGAGCCAGTGCACAATGAGCGAATGCTCGTGTTCGCCGCTCCCCGGCCCGCGCGCCTCATTCCGCGGCCCTGAGCGTGGACATACGGCTCGCTGCCGCCATCGCCGCGGAGCGCGGGTCGGGAGCCGTCATCCGCCGCCTCGGAAGGGGCGGGGGGACGGCCGCTCCCGGGATCCTGGCGAATCGGATCGATCCACGAGTCCTTGACAAGCTGGCCCGCGGGGTTTCCTCCGGCTGCGTGGTGGTCGCCGGGAGGAACGGCAAGACGACCACTGCTCGGCTGCTGGCGGGAATCCTGGAGCAGTCGGGCAGACATGTCGTGCACAATCGGGCGGGCTCCAACCTCGTCCGCGGTGTCACCGTGGCGCTGGCGGATCGGGCCTCGCTCGCGGGCGTGTCGCGCGCCGAACTGGCGGTTCTCGAGAGCGACGAGGCGGCGTTCCCTGAGATCGTGCGCCGGAGCGCGCCCCGGCTGATCGTGCTGCTGAACCTCTTCCGCGATCAGCTCGATCGCTACGGGGAGCTCGACACCGTCGCTCGACGCTGGAAAGCAACGCTGCGCGGCCTCGAAGCCGACCGCACCGTGCTGGTCAACGCCGACGATCCCGCCCTGGCGGAGCTGAGCGAGGGCCTTTCGGCGACCCGCCTGACGTTCGGATTCGCCGAGGGACGTCATACCCTGGCTGCCCTCCCACACGCCGCCGATGCGACTTCCTGCCGTCGCTGCGGCGCACCGCTGCGCTACACCGCGCTCTTCCTGTCGCATCTGGGCGAGTACACGTGCCCGACCTGCGGGTACGCACGGCCACCCCTCGAGTACACGCTTCGCGAGTTGCGGCTCCACGAACTGGCGTCGAGCGAGGCGGTGATCGAGACGCCTGCCGGCCGCGTCTCGCTGAGCTCGGGATTGCCTGGCGTGTACAACGCCTACAACGTCCTGGCTGCAGCGGCGGCCGCGCTTCACCTTGGCGCGCCGATCGAGGCCGTGCGGGCCGGGGTCGCCGGGTTCCACGCCGCATTCGGGCGCATCGAGCGCGTCGACTATCGTGGCCGGCAGCTGGTGATCGTCCTGGTGAAGAACCCCACCGGCTTCAACGAGGTGCTGCGCATGCTGGGGGAGGCCGGCCTGAGCGATCCGACGCTGATCCTGATCAACGACCTGCCGGCCGACGGGCGCGACGTGTCCTGGCTGTGGGACGTCGACCTGGAGGTGCTGGCGAATGTGCCCGCGCCGATCACCACGGGCGGCATTCGCGGCGAGGACATGGCCGTTCGCCTCAAGTACGCGGGCCTCCCGGTAGATCGTATGCGCGTCCTCGGCGACCTCCCCGGGGCGCTGGACGCGTTCGTCGCAGACCTGCCGCAGGGCGCGACCGGGTACATCCTGCCCACGTACACCGCGATGCTCGGACTGCGCGAGATCCTGACCCGGCGCGGGGTCATGCAGCCCTTCTGGCGCCAGTGAGCGGTTCCGCCGCCGAGCGACCGCGGCTAACGATCGGATGGCTCTACGGCGCCACGATGAACATCTACGGCGACCGCGGCAACGTCCTCTCCCTCGTACGGCGCTGCACCTGGCGTGGCATCGACGCCGATGTCGTGACGGTGGGCGCCGGTGAAGCGCTTTCGCCGGGTCACTGCGACATCTACTTCTGGGGTGGAGGCCAGGACCGAGAGCAGATCCCGGCGGCCCAGGACATGCAGGGGCCGAATGGCGCGTTCCTGCGTGACGAGGTGGCGGACGGGGCACCGCTCCTGGCAATCTGCGGTGGATACCAGCTCCTGGGAAGCCATTACCGCACCGGTGACGGGGAAGAGCTGCCGGGCATTGGTCTGGTCGACGCGTGGACCGAGGCCGGACCGGAGCGTGCGATCGGCAACGTCGTGGTGGAGAGCGACGAGTTCGGCACGATCGTCGGCTTCGAGAACCACAGCGGACGCACGATGCTCGGCCCGGGCGTGCGCCCGCTTGGCCGGGTCGTGGTCGGCCGCGGCAACAACGGGCAGGACGGCACCGAGGGATGCCGCGTGCAGAACGTGATCGGCTGCTACCTGCACGGGGCACTGCTGCCGAAGAACCCAGTTCTGGCCGACTTCCTGATCGGGGCCGCGCTGCGACGTCGCTACGGCGTCGAGCGTCTGGCGGAGCTGGACGACACGCTCGAAGCCAGAGCCCGCGCCGCCGCCGTCGACCGGGCACGCGCGACGCGCTGAGTTTCTCGGCGCCGGCGGCCCCGTCGGGGCACCGCGCGTCGTGGGTCCGACCGCGCAGGTGGGGAACCCGGCCAGCCTCAAGGCCGTACCATCGCCTGTGTGGCGTCCCCCACGCCGTCGATGCGGCGCACCCTGCTGGTCCTCGTGCTGGCCTCGATGGTCGGCGTCCTGCCTGCCTTCCTGCTGGGTGGCCTGTCGGTCCTGATCGGCGCCGAGTTGCGATTCGGTGAGTTCGCCCTGGGGGCGGCGGTCGCCTCCTTCTTCGTGGGCTCGATCATCCTGTCCTATCCGGCAGGGATCCTGTCCGAACGGATCGGCCCGGTCCGGACGCTCGCTGGAGGCCTGGCCGTGACCGAGGTGGCGCTCCTCGGTGTGGCGCTCGGCGCGTACTCCTGTCCGGAGCTCGTCGGCTGGATCGTCCTGGCCGGGCTGGGCAACGCGGTCATCCAGGTTGGAGCGAACCACCTGCTGGCGCTCGACGTCGGCGACGACCGGCAGGGACTCGCCTTCGGGATCAAGCAGTCGTCGATACCGGCCGCCGGGATCGTGGCGGGCCTCGCGCTGCCGCTCGTGGGCGCCACCCTCGGCTGGCGATGGGCGTACGCGCTGTGCGTCATTCCGGGGCTCCTCGTTCTCCTGCTGCTTCCAAGACACAGCACGTACGTGCACAGGCCCCGCGCGACGCTTCGCGAGGGCGACGCGTCGATCGCCGCGCTTGCGGTTCTCTCGCTCGCCGCCGGTGTCGGCACCGCCGCGGGCAATGCCCTGAACTCGTTCACCGTCGAGTCGGCCGTATCGAGCGGGTTTGCCGTGGCCGCTGCCGGGTTGCTGCTCAGCGGAGGGAGTGTGGTCGGGCTGCTCGTACGCGTGGGCAGCGGCTGGCTCGCCGACCGGCTCGGCCGTGGCTCGCTGGCCATGATGACCGCGCTGCTGGGCACCGGCGCCGTGGGCTTCGTCGTTCTTGCGCTGGCTGCCGTCCCGATCTGGATCGTCGTCGGCACGGTCCTCGCGTTCGTGGGCGGCTGGGGCTACCAGGGGTTGGTGCTGCTGGCAGTGTCCCGCACCAATCCCCACGCGCCCGGTGCCGCCATGGCGATCGCCCGGGTCGGCCCTTCCGCAGGCGCGGCCCTCGGCCCGTTCGGGTTCGGCGCCCTCGTCCAGCTTTCGGGGTATCCGTTCTCGTGGTCGATCGCGGCGGTCGCGGCGGCGGTTGCCGCGGTGCTCACCATCCAGGGAAGACGGATGCTGCTGCCGTACCGCCCGTCCCAGGTGGCGCGGCAGGCCGAGTAGGTGGGGTGACGAGCCGAGCGGGTGGAGCCGCACGTCGAGTAGGCAGGGCGACGGGCCGAGCGGGTGGATCGTCACCTCGAGTAGAGGGCGCGGTACGTGAGGCGGCCCCGGGCACGAGCCGATAAGAAGGGAGTGGAGCGGGAGACGGGTCTCGAACCCGCGACATGCAGCTTGGAAGGCTGCCGCTCTGCCAACTGAGCTACTCCCGCCCGCTGGAAGAGGTGCCTGCGCACAGTACCACGCGGTCTGAACGGCGTGCCAGTCGGCGCGCCTTCCGCCAGCGCCCGATTGGATCGGCGGAACGGGCCGAAGCGTCGGGGCGACGCCTGGAACCAGGTGCCGCGATCAGGCCGCCAGAACGGTCCGAAGCGCGTCCGCGACGACCGGCAGGTTGGCGGTGGTCAGGCCGGCGAGGTTGATCCGCCCGTTCCCGACCAGGTAAACGGCGTGGTCGTCCCGTAGTCGGCCCACCTGGTCGGGGATGAGGCCCAGCAGCGCGAACATGCCAAGCTGGGGAAGCAGGGATAGCCAGTCGCCCGGGACGCGTGTG
>JBJKRK010000084.1:0-8037 GCA_046704705.1 Candidatus Limnocylindrales bacterium
GGCTGCGCCTGCCGGTGCCGTCGCGCCCGAGGGGCGAACATCCGCCGGCGGCGCTGCGCCCGACGGCCGAACATCCGCCGGCGCCGTCGCGATGCCCTCCGCGCTCAGCACGTGCGCGGTGCCCGGAGCAGCCCCGCCCGTGCCGATGCCCTCGAGCGCCACGCCGAGCGATGTGGCGATCGACTCGTAGAAGCCGTCCGCGCCCTGGAGGAACGCGTCGATCGTGGCCAGGAAGCGGCCGGATTCCGCCCCCTGGATGATCCGGTGGTCGTACGTGCAGCTCACCGTCATCAGCCGCCGCGCGCCGATCTGGCGGATCGCCCCGGTGGCGACGATGCTTCCCTGCCCCGGCAGCAGGCGCGGGACGGAGGCGCTCGTTCCCAGGGTCCCGGGGTTGGTGAGCGTGATGGTCGCGCCGGCATAGTCGTCTGGCCCCAGCCGGCCGGCCCGCGCGCCGGCGACCAGCCCGTCGTACGCCTGCAGGAAGGCCGGGAAGTCCAGCCTGCCGGCATCGCGAACCACGGGCACCACCAGCATCCGGGTGCCGTCGGCGCGCTCGACGTCGACAGCCAGGCCGAGGTTGACGGCCCCCGGGTCCACCCGGTAGGGGGCACCGCCGATCTCGGCAAAGGCATGGGCAAGCTCGGGATGCCGCTGGGCCGCGCGGATCAGGGCATGCGCCACGAGGTGGGTGTACGAGATTCGAGCCGGCGCGAGCGCCTGGTTCAGCTCCGCACGCAGCTGGACGAGCCGCTCGACCTCGATCTCCCGGTAGGAGGTCGCCGTCGGAACGGCCAGACTCTCCTGCATGTTCGCCGCCAGGCGTGCGGCGGGACCGCGCAGCGGGGTCGCACCTGGCGGCGGGGCTGCAACGCCCGTCGCAGGCTCACGGGGAGCCGATCCGCCAGAAGCAGGTCCGACAGGAACCGCACCGGTCGCGTCGCGGCCGCTCGCCCCCGCGGTCGCGAGATCGTGGACGCCCGCCTCGGACGCCAGGGCCGTTCCGGCCGCCGCGGGGCGGTGCCCATCGCCGAAGAGGGTCCGCCACGCCTCCGGGACGGAGGCCGGGTCGCGCTCGTACTGCTGATAGACCGCCTGTACGTACCCGGCGTTGACCGGGTCGACGGGAAGCCCGGTCCGGCTGTCGATATCACTCACGAGCTGATCGCACCTCAGCCAGAGGATAGACCGGACGGCGCGAAGCCCCCCGCGCGGGGCCCGTGACTCGATGCGGCGAGCGGTCGAGGGCAGGGGACAGGGGACAGGGGACAGGGCGGTCCGTGCTCCTCCCTCGCACGCGACCGTGACTCAGGCCGATTCGCCGGGACGCGCGTTCGGGCCCGGGGTTCGCGTCGGCGTGAGGCCGACCGAGCGGAGAGCGGCGGCGAACACGGCGGCATCCCGGACGGCGCAGCCGTACGCATCGTTGTTGAAGTACGCGTAGCAGTCCGCGGCGGGACCCCACCGCTCGGCGACCAGCCGCGCCACTTCCTCCAGAGCCTCACGGCGATACCCAGAGGGAGGCCAGCCGAGGCCCGCATGGAAACGCACGTAGCACCAGTCCGCCGTGCGCCAGCACGGAGACCGTTCGCCCGCGCGATCGGCCAGGCAGAGCGCGGCGCCGTGCCTCGCCAGGGTATCCCGAAGCTCGTCACAGAACCAGGAACCGTCTCGCGGTTCGACCGCGACCCGGACCCCGGCGGGGAAAGCGGCCAGGGTCGCTTCGATCCGTGGTCCGTCGTATCGGAATCCCGGGGGCAGCTGCAGCAGCACCGGACCGAGCGCGTCGCGCAGGTGCCTGGCGCCGGCGAGGAGTGTTTCCACTGACGGCCGCGGGTCACGCAGGCGCCGCACGTGCGTGAGGTAGCGACTCGCCTTGACCGCGAACACGAAGTCTTCGGGCGTTCGCTTCAGCCAGGCGTCGAAGGTCTCCGGCCGCGGCTGGCGGTAGAACGTGGTGTTGAGCTCCACCGTGGCGAACCGGGAGGCGTAGTACTCGAGCCAGTCCGCCTGGCGCACGCCGGCGGGGTAGAAGGTGCCCCGCCAGTGCCCGTACTGCCAGCCCGAGGTGCCGACGTAGACCGGCATCCACGTCCCTCTCTTGCGGAGTCCGACCCGATCGTAGCGCCGGCAAGCCCCGCGCCGCTGCGGCGATCCTCTCGGGCGACTGGGACCGCTCGCTTGCTGGCCGCGTCAGCCAGCTACGGCAGGACGACGTTCGAGGGCATCGGGTTGAGCCCGTCGGGCGTGTTCAGGTAGCCCGGTCCGTACCCGGGGACGCCGGTGTGCCCGTACTGCCAGACGATCCGGTTGGTCCTCGGATCGATCACCACGACGCGATCGTTGAAATCGTCGTTCGCCACGATGTTCCCGTTGGGAAGCGGCGCCGCGAGCGACGGATGGTTGAGCCGTCCCGGCCCGCTGCTCACCGCGTAGCGCCAGACGACCCGGCCAGCGGGCGTCACCTCCTCGATGGCACCGGGATTGGTGTAGTCGGCGACGAGCACGTCGCCGTTGGGGAGCAGCTGGGCGTCGGACGGGTAGGCGATGCCCCGCAGGTGAAGGCTCCACACCAGCCGTCCCTGCGCGTCGAGGCGATCGACCCAGCAGCCCCCGATCTCCGTGACGAGCGTGCCGCCGTCCGGCAGCGGCGTGTCGCCGTTGGGAGCGGCGTATGCGTAGGGCGGGTCGTGACGCCGGAGTCCGGTCCGCCCGTACTGGCGCAGCACCGTTCCGTTCAGCCCGATCCGCAGGATGCGCTCGTTGTTGATGTCGGCGACTGTGATGGTCCCGTCCGCCAGCTGGTACGCGTCGTCCGGCGTGTTCAGGTACCCGTGCGCCGAGCCGGCCACGCCGGGGTGCCCGTACTGCCAGACGACTCGTTTCGTGGCGATGTCGATCAGCGCGACCACGCTGCGACTCTCCTCGTTCACGATGATGTGCCGGCCGTCGGGGGTGAAGAACGCGTCGTCGGCGCCCATCGAGATGGCGCTCGGGCCCGGCGGAGCGAGCTGCATCGACCAGAGAATCCGGCGATCGGGCGCCACGATGAGCAGGCGGGCATTGCCGCGATCGGCGATGAGCAGATCGCCGCCAAGAGGCCCGCGCACCGGGGCGGGTGCCGGCGTGGGCGTCGCCAGGCCCGACGTTCGTGTGGCCAGGCCTGGCGCTGGTGTCGCGGTCGCCGCAAGCGACCCACCGGTCGCGCCGGGAGGCTCGCTCGCAGGGCCACCCGGCACCGGCGTCGCCGCGCCGCCAGTGGGTGGCGCAGTCGACGCGGGCTGGGAGGTCGGATCGGCGGCCGGACCGCACCCGGCGAGCAGGGGAAAGATCGTCAGCAAGCACGCCAGTGCGGTGGTCGCGGGCAGCGGCAGACGGCGCGGATGATGGTGCACGGTCATGGGGCCGGTGCACCATACACCGAAGTGCCCGGGTGCGCTCGAACGCGCGCGAGAGGCGCTCCGGCCCGGCAGGCGCCACCCCGGGCGGGCCCCGGGGCGGCATCGCCGCCTCGGTGTACAGTCGGGGTGACGGGCGACGACCACGCCCTTCCAGCAGACAGGTAATGCATGCCACGCCGGATCATCGATTTCGACCCGCCCGATCGCTTCGTCGCCGGAGCCCTGGGGGAGCCGGGGCGGCGCTCCTTCTTCCTCCAGGCGAGCCGAGGCCACGAGGTCGTCAGCGTCGCGCTCGAGAAGGCACAGGTCGCCGCGCTCGCCGAGCGCCTCGGCGTGCTGCTGGCCGAGCTGCAGCGCCGGGGCGTCGACGTGTCGCCCGCGGACGAGGCGGGCGAGCGGCCCGGAGCGAGCCTGCGCGAGCCCGTGGCGGAGCTGTTCCGGGTGGGGACGCTGACGCTGAGCTGGGACGGAGACGCGCGACGCGTCGTGATCGAGGCACGCGAACTCGGGGAGGACGAGGAGGAGGAGGCCGTGGAGGACCTGACCGAGGGGCCTGACATCGTCCGCGTCAGGCTCGCGCCGTCCGACGCCCTGACCTTCGCAGCGCGAGCCGTCGAGGTCGTGGCTGCAGGACGACCGCCCTGCCCTCTCTGCGGGCTGCCGCTGAATCCGGAGGGCCACATCTGCCCGCGGCGCAACGGGTACATCCATTGATGCTCACATGAGCGCCTGATCCTCGGATGAGCACGCCCGCGTCCCCCGAGCATCTTCCCCCGCCCGGTCAGGCGGCCCGCGCCGCCGGCCGGAACCAGCACGGTGCCCACCTGCGAGCAGGTCGGTTCGGGAGCCTGGATCGGGCCACGGCGCTGCGCCTGCTCCGCGGGGGAGAGATGGTGGTGCGGGGGCGGCTGCTCAACGCGTCGAACGCGACGCTCTTCTGCTCCATCCGCCTGGAGGGCCCGCCGCCGCAGCCTGCGATCGTGGCGGACTGCATCTACAAGCCGCGGCGCGGCGAGCGGCCGCTCTTCGACTTCCCGGACGGCACGCTCGCGCGGCGGGAGGTCGCCGCATACGAACTCTCAGCGGCCAGCGGCCTGGATGTCGTGCCCCCCACGGTGCTGCGCGACGGTCCTTTCGGCGAAGGGATGGTGCAGCTCTGGATCGATGTCGACGAGCGCGTGGACGTGACCGAGTTGCTCCGCGCAGGTGATCTGCGTCTGCGCCGCATCGCGCTGTTCGACGCGGTGGCAAACAACGCCGATCGCAAGGGCGGGCACCTGCTGCCCACGCCGACCGGACACGTGTACGGCGTGGACCATGGAATCTGCTTTGCCGTCGAGCCGAAGCTCAGGACCATCCTCTGGCAGTGGCGTGGTCAACGGCTGAGCCCCGGTGAGCTGGGGCTCCTGAACGGGCTGCTGGAGGGGCTGCGCGGTGACCTGGGCGCCCGCCTGCGGACGCTGCTTGCGCCTGCCGAGGTGCGCGCAACCATCCGCCGGGTCGATCGCCTCATCTCCGAGGGACGCTTTCCGTTGCCGGATCCCGACCGGCCGGCGATCCCCTGGCCCCCCTTCTGAGGACGCCGGCAGCGGCGAGCCGGGGGTAGGGATCCCGCGCCGAACGTCGAGCAGCGTCAGGGTGCGATGGAGAGCAGTCGCACGGGCACGCCCGTTCCGTCCCGCGGGGTGGGGGTGCCCGCCACGACGATGCCGTCCGATTCCGTGTCGCGGACCCAGCTCGCCAGATCGCGGTTGACCAGGACGACCGAGAGGTCGCGGACCTCGAGGATCCCGCCGACGACGTAGGCGATGGTGGCGTCGGTGAGCGGCAGCATCGGGCCGCGGGCCGCCAGGCTCGTGAGGACGGTGTCCGGTGGGTGCGTGTGCAGGCAGCCCAGAACGTTGTACGGGCCGATCTGCGCCTGGACGCGGTGGATCACCGTCGCGACGCGCAGCCAGGCCGCACCGCGCGGTCCGCTGACCCTGGCGGCACAGAGGTCGTCTCGGTGCATGGAGAACGTCGGCACCCTGACGCTGACACCGTCGACCAGGCTCTCCAGCGTCGCGTCCCGCAGGTGGATGACAGCATGCTCGTTGAGCATGTCGGTCAGGCGGGGTGCCGTCAACTCGAGCCGTCCCGACACGATGCAATCGCCGGCATAGCCCTTGAAATCGATCAGCATGCTGCCTCCCGGCGCGCCGTCCCACTGACGCTGGCGCGATTCTCGGGATCGCAGCGCCGGCTGACGATTGCCCGATGGTCCGGGGCGACGCGAACGAATGTGTGGTGCGCCCGCGTCACCCGCCGGCGGGCACCGGCGTTCCATCCCCCGCGGGCGTGGGCATGGTCGGCAAGGGCGACGGCGACGGGGACGCCGTGGGCGCACTGGGCGACGGGGAAAGGGTCGGATGCGGCGAGGCGGCGGCGGGGGACGCCGAAGCCGAGGGACTCACGACGGGCACCGCGGAAGCTGCCGGCGCCGGCGATGGCGATGGGGTGGTGGTGGGCGGCGTCGTGCGCGGAGCGGGCGTGGCCGTCGCGGGGGCGGGACAGATGGGGGCCCGCCCGATTGCCGTGTCGTCAGCGGGTAGGCCCGGCACAGGCGTCGCGGATCGATCGCCGGGGCCGGCCGTCGCCGACGCGCCGCCGGGTGCCACCGACGGAGGTGGGACCGGCGAGGACGCGGACGAGGACCCGGCGCGGGACGTGACGTACGCGGGATCGGGCTGGACGCCCGGCGGCGGGAAGAGGTGCTGTCCGAGCAGCCGGATGGCGGCCAGATCGGGGAGCTGGATGGACCCGCGGGGATCCGGGACGGCGCTGGAGTGCACGAGGGGTGGCTGGATGACCGCCCGGTAGATCGTGCTCGCGTCGAGCGTGTCGACCTGCGAGACGAAGGTCGGCAGCAGATCGGGCGGGAGGTCCGTCTCGACCGTCTGCCGCAACGCGGCCAGGAAGGCGAGTGGATCGTGCAGGAAGCCGCCGCGCTGCACGGCGTCCTTCAGGGCGATGATCACCTCCTGCTGCCGCGCGGCGCGCGTGAAGTCGCTCTCACCGTATGCCTTGCGAACGCGCGCGTAGCCGAGCGCCTGGGCCCCGTTCAGATGGTGCGGACCCGCGGTGATCAGGAAGCCGTTGAGTCCGAAGTCGTGGTACCCCGGGTCGCAGATGCCATGGGGCACGTTGATGTCGACCCCACCGACTGCATCGACCAGGCCGACGAAGCCCGGGAGGTTCACCTGCGCGTAGTAGTCGATGTGCACGCCGAGCAGGGCGTCGAGCGCGGCTTCCAGCAACCTGTGCGGATCACCGCCCGGGCTCGGGTAGGTGCTCGGGTACAGCCGCGCATAGGTGAGGAGGCTGTTGATCTTGGGCTGGAACACCTGCCCGTCGGGAAGCGGGACGTCAACCATGTCGCGGGGCACCGAGACCATCGAGACGCTCCGTCCGGCGGGATCGAAGGAGGCCTCGATGAGCGTGTCGGTGAGCGCGGTGTCCCGTCCCGGGCCGGAGTCCATCCCGATGAGGAGCACGGTCAGACGCGTGCCGGGCGCGGCAGACGGAGTCGGCGCGGCGGAGCCGGCCGACGGCGCCCCGGAATCCGGCGCGATCGATGGCCCGAGCGTCGGTGTGGGCGCCGCGGGGGCCGGAGGGCGGCGGAAGATCGCGGCGGCAGTCTCACGCGCCGTGTTCGTCACATAGCCGGCGTAGGCCTGCGGCAGGATGGCGAAGGCGCACACGAGCAGGACCGGCAGGGCATCGCGCGGCCCGAGAGACGGCCAGCGGCGATCGAGCAGCGCAGCGACGACGGAGGCCACCCGCCAGACGAGCAGCATGGCCTGGAGGAGCAGCAGCTGCGCCAGCGTGCTCGGGCTGGCCAGCTCGGCGAGCAGCGTCAGCCGCCCGGTGGTGCCGACGTACGCCGCCAGCAGACCCAGTGCCGCGAGCACGGGCAGCGCGAAGACGAGCGCCAGCAGGCGGCGTCCCGTGACGAGCTGCCCCAGGCCCGGAAACACCGCTGACAGCACCCCCGCGAGGTAACGCAGCGCCCACGTCCGCCTGGGCCCGCCAGGGGACGAGCTCACCGGGCGCTCGCGCGCCGGGCTCCGGTCCGCCGCGCCCTCATGCGAGACCGGGCGTGCGGCGCCCTCGTCACCGGTGGCCGCAGCGCGGCCCCCGGGCGGAGCGGCAGGGTCTTGGGCCCCCTCGCGGGAGCCGTCGTGCGCACGCAGCCCGCGCACCTCGCTCCCGGGCCCGCCGATGCGAGCATGCCCTCATCTTGCCCGATCGCGGGGGCGTGCTGCGGCCGAATTCGCAGCACCCGAGCCCGGCGTGCGGGGATCCGGTGTGAGAATCCGCCGCATGCGCGGCTTCGACGAGCCCCCGGACGATTCGCCCGGCCCCGAGGAAGCGCCCGGGACTGGTGCGGCATGGCGCACGCTCGGGCACCTGCGCGGGCTGCTGTCGCGACGGCAGGACCGCGCGCACCGCCCCTCCCCTGGGGGTCCGGCACCGAACACGCTTTCCTCCGGGGTCGTCCGCCCGAACACCCTTCGCGTCGGCGCCGCGGGATCGGGCGCGTCCCGTCCAGCGGGCGCGGGATCCGGCTCCTCGGCGGCAGCGGCCGGCGCTGGCG
>JBJKRK010000085.1:0-13235 GCA_046704705.1 Candidatus Limnocylindrales bacterium
CGGCACCGCCAGGCGCGGCACCGCCAGGCGACGCTGCACGAGGTGAGACGCAACCGCCAGCGCGCGGCGACGGCGGCCAGGAGGTGTCCTGAGATGCCCCGCATCGTCATCGATCCCATCACGCGCATCGAGGGGCACCTGCGGATCGAGACGGAGGTCAACAACGGCGTCGTGACCGATGCCTGGAGCACGGGCACCATGTTCCGCGGCCTCGAGCTGATCCTGCAGGGTCGCGACCCACGCGACGCCTGGGTCTTCGCGCAGCGGGCGTGCGGCGTGTGCACCACCGTCCACGCGCTCGCGTCGGTGCGTGCCGTCGAGAACGCCCTGGGCATGACGCTGCCGACGAACGCGCGGTTGATCCGCAACCTCATCGCCGGCACGCAGTACGTGCAGGACCACGTCATCCACTTCTACCACCTGCACGCGCTCGACTGGGTCGACGTCGTCTCGGCGCTCTCCGCCGACCCTTCGAAGACGGCCAGCCTGGCGCAGTCGATCAGCTCGTGGCCGACCTCGAGCACGGCGTACTTCACGGGGGTCCAGGACAGGCTCAAGACGTTCGTCGACTCGGGCCAGCTCGGCCCCTTCGCGAACGGCTACTGGGGCCATCCCGCGTACAAGCTGCCGCCAGAGGCGAACCTGCTGGCCGTGGCGCACTACCTGGCCGCGCTCGACTGGCAGCGCAGCGTGATCAAGATCCACGCGTTGCTCGGCGGCAAGAACCCACACCCGCAGACCTACGTCGTGGGCGGCATGGCGATCGGCATCGACCCGAACTCGCCGACGGCGCTCACGTTCCGGCGCCTTTCAGAGATCGCCGAGCTGATCAGCCAGGCACGCGACTTCGTGACCCAGGTCTACCTGCCGGACGTCCTGGCCGTCGCCGGCTTCTACAAGGACTGGGCAGGGATCGGCAAGGGAATCGGCAACTACATGTCCTATGGGGATTTCCCCGAGGGGGACCCGACCGACCCGCGCACGTTCTACCTGCCGCGCGGCCGGATCATGGGTGGCGATCTCACGAAGGTGCTCCCGGTCGACCAGACCGCAGTTGCCGAAACGGTCGCGCATTCCTGGTACGAGTACAGCGGCGGCAACACGACATCGCTGCACCCCTGGAAGGGAGAGACGAAGCCGAAGTACACGGGTCCGGCGGCGCCGTACTCCTCACTCGAGGGTGTCGACCAGTACACCTGGCTGAAGGCGCCACGCTATGAGAACGAGCCGATGGAGGTCGGCCCCCTGGCCCGGATGCTGGTCGCCTACGCCGCGGGCCAGTCGGACGTGAAGCAGGCGGTCGACGGGGCGCTGAAGGCGCTGAACGTCGGGCCGGAAGCGCTCTTCAGCACACTGGGGCGTGTCGCGGCGCGCGCGATCGAGACGCAGCTCCTGGTGAACAAGCTGGACGGCTGGCTGACCGACCTCGAGAACAACCTGAAGTCGGGCGACCTGACGGTCGCCGACACGGCCCTGTGGGACCCCAGCACCTGGCCGACCCACGCCGAGGGCTACGGGCTGGAGGAAGCGCCGCGCGGCTCGCTGGGCCACTGGGTGGTGATCGACAAGGGGGCGATCACGAACTACCAGCTGGTTGTGCCGAGCACGTGGAACGGCTCGCCGCGCGACGGCCAGGGACGGCGCGGCGCATGGGAGGAGGCGCTCGTCGGGACGCCGCTCGCGGACCCGCAGCGGCCGGTGGAGATCCTCCGCACCGTCCATTCGTTCGACCCGTGCCTGGCCTGCGCCGTGCACGTGTACGACCCCGCCCGCGGCGCATCGGTCGTGGTCCGCGTGGTGTAGGCCGGTTAGGAGGCGAGGAGATGACAGGGTCCACGACCGGCCAGCCGGCCATCGGTGGCCGAGCTGCCCACCCCTTCGACACGCTGCCGCCCGAGGGCGAGGCGCTCATCGAGTCGCAGCCCTGGCAGCGCGTGCGCGTCTATGTCTGGGAGGTGCCGGTGCGTGTCACGCACTGGGTCACCGTCTTCTGCGTCGTCGTGCTGAGCATCACCGGCGGGTACATCGCCGACCCGTTCCTGATCCCCGAGACTGGCGCCACGATGGGCGTCATCCGCTTCATCCACATGCTGACGGCGTACATCTTCGTGTGCAGCGGAATCGTGCGGACCTACTGGCTCTTCCGCGGAAACCGCTTCTCGAACTGGCGGGCCTTCATCCCCACCAACCGCAAGCACCTGAACGAGCTCCGGACGCAGACCGGCTGGTACCTCTTCATCCGCAACGAGCTGCCGGGGATCCTGGGGCACAACGCCCTGGCCGCGGCGACCTATCTCATCGTGTTCACCCTGTTCGGAGTCCAGACGTTCACCGGGTTCGCCCTCGAGGCCCAGCACGGCAACCCGGTCGTCGTATCGCTCTTCGGGTGGATCGCCGACCTGCTCGGCGTGCAGATGGTGCGTCTGATCCACCATCTGGCGATGTGGGTCATCCTGGGCTTCATGGTCCACCACGTGTATTCCTGCCTGCTGGTGGACCACGTCGAGAAGAACGGGCTGCTGTCGAGCATCTTCGCCGGCTTCAAGTTCGCCACCCGGCGCGAGGTCGCGGACGCCCGCGACGGCGGCATCGAGCTCGAGGAGATGCTGCGGTGAGCGATCCCGACGGGTACGTCCTGGTCGTCGGCATCGGCAACGTGCTCATGCGCGACGAGGGGGTGGGCGTGCGCGTGGTGGAAGCGCTGCTGACCGTGGAGCAGGGCAACGCCGCGGGCACAGGCACCGGCGCGACGATGCCCGCAGGGACGCGCGTCGTCGACGGGGGGACGCTCGGCCTCGATCTGCTTCCCCTGGTCGACGGCGCCCGCGCCGTCTGCTTCGTCGACGCGGTCGACGCGGGACTCGCCCCTGGCTCGGTCGTGGTGCTCCGCGAGGCGGAGATCGACCCGCTGCTGACCCGACCGATGTCCGGTCACGATGTCGGGCTCGCCGACCTGATCGCCACCGGCCGTTTCAGCGGGGCGTTGCCACGCCACGTCGCGATCATCGGCGTGCAGCCCGGCCAGGTGTCGCCGGGGCTGCAGCTGTCCCCGCCCGTGCAGGCAGCCCTGCCGCGCGCGATCGACCTGATCCGGCAGCAGGTCTGGGAGATTGGCCAATCCGGAGGGACGCGCGTCGCCGCCGGACCCTGACGGTGGGGCTTGCTTGCGTCTTTGCGCAAGTTCTATAATGCAGCGCGTCAGTTCCCGCAGCGGTCCGACCGACGGGCCGCGCCAGCCGAGGATCGCCGCCGCATGTCTGAACACATCAAGGTCGCCACGGACGCGAACTGGGAGGAGCTCGTCCTCCACAACGACAAGCCCGTGGTGGTCGACTTCTGGGCCACCTGGTGCGCCCCCTGCCGGCTCGTCGCGCCCGAGATCGACAAGCTCGCCGACAAGTACGCGGGCGCGGTCGATGTCGTGAAGCTCGACGTCGACGCGAACCCCGGCGTCGCCTCGACGTACGGGATCATGAGCATCCCCACCATCGGCTTCTTCCGGCCTGGCGAGCAGCCCATGGGGGTGGTCGGCTTCCGGCCGCTCGAGCTGCTGGAGCAGGCGTTCGGGCTGGCCCAGTACGCGCAGGTCGCGGGGCAGCCGACACCGGCAGCCGGCCCGACACCGGCGGCCTGAGCGGGCGCTTCCGGATGGATGGCCCGGCCGTCGCCGCAATGCCCCTCCCCGGGTTGGCGGCGGAGCGCCTGCAGCGCTACCGGGAACACGCCGAGATCTGCAAGGTGCTCACCGACGTGAAGCGCCTGGCGATCGTCGACGCGCTGCGGGCCGGCGAACGCTCCGTCGGCGACCTGGCCGAGCTGCTCGGCTGCGAGCTGGCCAACACGAGCCAGCACCTCGCCGTGCTGCGCAGGGCCGGCCTGGTCGCGACGCGCCACGCAGGGGCCACCGTGTACTACTCGCTGGCGGAGCCGCGCATCCTGAACGCCTGCGACATCGTGGCGGGGATCGTCGAGCACCGGCGCGCCACACCGTCGCCGCTCGCGTTCCGCGTTGCCGACCCCCCATCCGGGCGATGACGCCCGCCGACGAGGGACCAATGCCCGACGACGTGCACCGGCAGACCGAGGGCACGCACGGCCCGGGGAGGGCGGACCAGCGGGAGCACTGGGATGAGCGGCATCGGGTGGGCGATTTCGAGGGGCACGGGCCAAACCCGACGCTGATGGAGGCGCTGCGCGGGCTCGTCCCCGGGCGGGTGCTCGAGCTCGCCGCAGGCGCGGGGACGAACGCGGTCTGGATGGCACGGCAGGGCTGGCGGGTGACGGCCGTGGACTGGTCGCCGGTCGGCCTGTCGAGGGGACGCGAGGCGGCCCGCGCGGCGGGAGTGGAGATCGAATGGCTCGAGCGCGACCTGCTGACCTGGAAGCCACCCGTCGGCTCGTTCGACCTGGTGGCGATGGTGTACCTGCACCTCCCGCCAGACGAGCGCCAGATCGTCATGAGCGCGGCGACGGCAGCGCTTGCACCGGAGGGCCGCCTCGTCGTGATCGGCCACGATCGGCGCAACGCGATCGAGGGCGGGCCCGGGCCGCGTGACCCGGTGCGGCTCTTCTCCGCGCAGGAGCTCGCCACCGAGATCGCCTCTTCCGCTGCCGATCTCGTGGTCGAACGGGCGGAAGCCGTGCGACGTGGTCGGGCTCCGGGTCCCGTGCCTGTCGACGCGCTCGTCGTGATCCGGCGGCGTGGCGGACGAGACCACCACCCGCAGGACGATCTCGACAGGGAGGCTCGCCCGTGACGGACACGTCCACCCTCCGCCCCGGCGCAGGCCCGGGACCGGCCACGCGTGCCCCTTGCGCCATGCTGTTCGATCGGCGGCTGCTCGAGTGGGGCGCCGTGTGGACAGTCGCGACCCTGCTCATCTTCGGCATCGTCACCGCGATCATCCCCAATCCCGTGTTCGGGAGGGGCATCCCGCCGCAACCCTTCGCCGTCGCCGTGTGGCTCGCCTCGGCCCCGCTCATGGGCCTCGTGCTGGCGACCTACTTCGCCCCCCTGCCGGCCCCTGCCGCGGTCGCACTGCCCGAGCCCCGGCGCGACGGCTCCACGCTGGGCACGCTCGGCGGCGTGGCGGCGTTCCTGGCCATCGGCTGTCCGACCTGCAACAAGATCGCCCTCCTGCTGCTCGGGGCCAGCGGCGCGGTCAGCATCTTCGGGCCGATCCAGCCGATCATCGGAGCTGCATCGCTCGTCCTCCTGCTGGGGACGCTCGCCTGGCGGCTGCGGCTGCGGGCCCGCGGCGGAGCCTGCCCGAAACCGGGCAGCTGAGGAGCCTCGTCCTTCACTTGACCGTTCGCCCATCCGGCTGATCGGGCATCCGGCCGACGTCGCCGCGGTTAGAATCGCAGCGATGTCGCTGGCCGCCATGGTCCTCGCGGACCGCAGCGAACGTTTCACCCGCTTCTACGATCGCTGGATCGACCTGGTCACGCTCGGACGCGACCGGCGTATCCGCGCGGCCGTTCTCGGCGCGCTCGAGCCGGGCCAGCGCCTGCTCGATGTCGGATGCGGGACGGGAACGCTCGCAGTCGCGGCCGCACGCGCAGGGGCGCACGTCGTCGCGATCGATCGTTCGCCGGCGATGCTCTCCCTTGCCCGGGAGAAGGCCGACGCCGCCGGCGTCTCGGTCGACTGGCGGGAGGGGGACATCGCGTTCCCGCCGATCGGCGACGAGCAGTTCGACGTCGTCACGGCGACGTTCGTGCTGAGCGAACTCTCCCGGGAGCTCGCCGAGCTGGCCGTGCGGCGCATGGCGGCTGCGCTCCGACCAGGGGGCCGCCTGATCCTGGCCGACGAGACACAACCACACTCCCCGCTCCCGCGGCTCCTGGCCGCGGTCCCGCGATCCCTGCTGTGGGCTGTCTCGTTCCTGATCCTGCAGCAGTTCGCCCCCACGCGCCGCCACCCCTGGACGGCGTTGCTGCGCGAGGCCGGCCTGGAGGTGGCGAGCGAGCGGACGTACCAGTCGGGGGCACTCACGGTCTTCGTCGCCGGGCGGCCCGCTGCGCTGCCCGCGCAGGAACGCACGGTGGTGCCTCTCGGCGACGTGCTCCCGGTCGGGATGCGGGGCCGCGCCCTGCGGGCGGCGGCCTGGATCGACCTGCCGATCGCGGTACCGCCCGGCGTGTACGCCATCGGCACGCCCGGGCGCGCCGACCCCGTGCTGCTGACCGGGAACTTCCTGGCTTCCGTCGAGGCGGTTCGCGCCGGCCTCGCGGGCGCTGACGCGTTTCTCGCCGTCGAGGACACGGATGGCTGGAACGTGTGGTGCGCGGGGGATGCGGGGCTGTTCAACGCGGAGAAGGCCGCGGCGTTGCTGGAGCTTCACGATGTCGCCCGTCTTGTCGACCGGCGGCGGATCGTCGTCCCGCGTCTCGGCGGCCGGGTCCGCAGACGGCTCGCGGAGCTGACGGGTTGGGAGGTGGAAGTCGGACCGATCGAAGCGCGCGACCTCCCGGAGTTTCTGGCGTCGGGCATGCACAGCCAGATGCACAGCCTGCAGCGGCTGTATCGCCTGCCGGAGCGGGTCCGGGTCGCCGCGCTGACGCTGGTACAGGTCCCCGCCTTCCTCCTGCCGCTCCGTTGGGCCCCGCCCGCCGTCAGGCGTCCGGCCTGGCGGTTCGCGCTGGCGGCGAGCGTGCTGCTCCCGCTCGCACACGACCGGCTGCCCGGACAGACAGGGATCGCCAAGGCAACCGCACTCGGGTCGGCGACCGCGCTCCTGGCGGGGTCGCGCGGATGGATCCGGCCCTCGGGGGCGGTCGGGATCCTCGGCTGTGCGCCGCTCGTCGGCTGGATCTACCAGTCGTCGAGCCCCGTGGTGTTCTGGAAGCGTTTCTGGCGCTGACGGCCGAGCGGTGCGGGCACTCGGGGTGCCCGCAGACCGCCGCCCCGGTTCACGGGGACGTGCACCGTAGACTCACCACCAACCACGTCGGAACCCACAGCTTGGAGGTCCCGCAATGGCCGGGTTCAGGCAGTTCCTGCTGAAGTCCAATGCGCTCGCGCTCGCCGTCGGCGTCATCATCGGCGTGGCGCTCGGGAACGTCGTGAACTCGCTCGTGAACGACGTGCTCATGCCTCCCATCGGGTACGTCCTCGGCGGGGCCGACTTCGCCCAGTACAAGCTGGTCCTGAAGGCCGCCAGCGGCACGACGAAGGAGGTTGCCATCAGCTACGGGCTCTTCATCAACGCCGTGATCGCGTTTGTCATCGTCGCGCTCGTCGTCTACCTGATCACCATCGCGTTTCTGAAGCCACCGACTCCCGCCCCTGCGAAGACGTGCCCGTTTTGCCGAACGGACAACGCGGTCGAGGCAAGCCGCTGCCGGGCCTGCACGAGCGCGATCTGAGATCGACCATCGGCGTCCGCATTCGCTCCGGGCCTCTTCCGGACCTTGACACGCACTGCATCGGCAAGTTATTAAACAGCTGGTTAATTCCTGGGCAGGCTCCCCGATGCTTGCACGAACGAGGTGAGGCGATGGGATCGAACTCGCCGGCTGCCACCCCGGCGACGGAGGGGTCGGGCGCGGTGGCGCCGGCCGTGCGCGCGATCGGGTTGGCGAAGGCGTTCGGTCCCATCCGTGCCGTCGACGACATCACGTTCGACCTCCCGCCGGGGCGCATCTTCGGGCTGCTCGGACCGAACGGCTCCGGGAAGACGACGCTGATACGGCTCCTCCTGGGCATGACCCGGCCGACCGCCGGCCGCGCGGAGGTCCTGGGCGTTGCGATGCCGTCGCGGGCGAACCTGGGCCGCATCGGCTACATGACCCAGGCCGACGGGATCTACGCGGCGCTGACCGTGGGTGAGAATGCCGGGTTCTTCGCGGCGGCGTACGGCGTGCGGGAGGATGACGCGGTGACCAGCGCCCTGGAGGTCGTCGGCCTCGCGGATCGACGTGGTTCGATCGCGGGCACCCTGTCGGGCGGGCAGCGACGCCGGCTCTCCCTCGCCTGCGCCCTGATCCACCGGCCCGAGATCCTGTTCCTGGACGAGCCGACGGTGGGTGTCGATCCGCTGCTCCGCGTCCAGTTTTGGGAGCACTTCCGATCCCTCGCGGCAGCGGGCAGGACGCTCGTGGTGTCGAGCCACGTGATGGACGAGGCAGACCGCTGCGACGAACTCCTGCTCATCCGGTCGGGCCGCGTGGTCGCCCGGGGGTCCGGACAGGATCTCCGGCAGCGCGCCGGGACCGACGATCTGGAACTGGCGTTTCTGCGCCTCGGGGGTGACGTGGAGGCGACACGGTGAGCCGCGGCCGCGTGGCGGCGCTGTTCCGTCGCGTCGTCCACGAGATCCGGCGCGATCGGCCGTCTCTCGCGCTGCTGTTCCTCGCGCCGATCGTGCTGACCGGGCTCGTCACGTTCATCCTGCGGGAGGGACAGGCGCCGACGGTGCATGCCGCGCTGGTCAACGAGGGCGGCTTGCCCGGCGCCGCAGTGGAGACGAGCCTGGGCAACGCCCTCAGGGGGCAGGGCGCCACGGTCGTCGAGCTGCCCGATGCTGCGGCAGCGCGCGCGGCAATCACAGATGGAACCGCCACGCTCGCGGTGGTCATTCCAGCCGACCTGCTCGCGAGCGCCTCGCCCGCGATCACGGTGATCACTGACGGCCTGGATCCCGCGGGCGATGCCGGTCAGATCGGTGTGCTGCAGCGGGCGCTGCTGTCGGCGGCGACGATGGCCTCCGGGGGGCACCTGCCCACCGTGCAACACACGACCGTGTACGGCACGCCGAGCGACGACCCCATCACCAGCTACGCGCCCGCCATCGTGGGGTTCTTCGCGTATTTCTTCGTCTACCTGCTCACCGGGGTCAGCTTCCTCAGAGAGCGCACGGGCGGGACGCTCGAGCGCCTCATGGCCACGCCGGTCGCGCGGGGCGAAGTCGTGGCGGGATATACGCTCGGCTTCGGGCTGTTCGCCACGCTGCAGGTACTGGTGCTGATGATCTGGGCGCTCGGCTCGCTGCACGTACCGGCGGTCGGGCCGCTGCCCGGGTTCTGGTTGGGGCTCGGAATCCGCGTCGCCGGCAGCCCACTGTATGCCTTCCTGGTCGTGGTGCTCCTCGCCGTCGGCGCGGTGAGCCTGGGCATCTTTCTGTCGACCTTTGCCCGCACCGAGCTGCAGATCATCCAGTTCATCCCTCTCGTGATCGCGCCCCAGTTCCTGCTCTCCGGGGTGCTCTTCCCGGTCAGCAGTCTGCCCTCCGTCGTGCAGCCGCTCGTCCCGCTGATGCCGCTGAGCTACGCGGTGGACGGGCTGCGGCAGGTCTTCATCCGGGGTGCCGATCTCAGCGTGCGGGCGCTGCAGCTCGATCTCAGTGTCCTCGCCCTCATCGCACTGCTCTTCGCCGGCATCGCCGCGCTGACCATCCGCCGGGAGGTCGTGTGAGCAATCCGGCGAGAGCGGCGCCGACCAGGCCCGGGGCCGAGACGCATGCCGGCAGGACGAACCCGCAGCACCGCACGGCCGAGGCACAGGGTGGCAGGGCGAACCGGGGCCGCGCCGGGCGCAGAGCGCGCTCGGACGATGCCGAAACGCGCGACGAGATCCTCGCCGCCGCGCGGGCAACGTTCGGAGAGCGGGGCTTCGCAGGGGCGACCGTCCGCGACATCGCGATGCGCGCGAGCGTCAACCCGGCGCTCGTGCTCTACTACTTCGGCTCCAAGCAGCGGCTGTTCGTGGCTGCCATGCAGCTGCCGGCCGAACTCTCTGCAGTGGTACCGGTGCTGGTGGATGGACCGCGCGAGGAAGTTGGCGAGCGCCTCGCGCGCTTCGTCCTGGGGCTGTGGGATGGACCTGCGGGGAGGTCCCTGGTCCTGGGCCTGGTGCGCTCGGCGACCACAGACCCGGTGGCGGCCGGCATGCTGCGCGACCTCCTCCTGGAGGGACCCGTGCTGGCGGTCGCGCGGGCGATCGATCGTCCAGATGCTCCGCTCAGGGCCATGCTGTGCGGCTCGCAGCTGATCGGCCTTGCGCTCGCCCGGTACGTGCTCGCCATCGATCCGGTCGCGTCGGTCTCAACCGAGTCACTCGTACGGCAGATCGCCCCGACGCTGCAGCGCTACCTGACCGACGACCTCGGGGAGGTTGACGGGCTCTCCCGAGCGCGGCGCCTTCCCACGTCGGACGCGAACGACTGATGTCGGTGAGGCGGTCATGTCGCCGATCCCGGCCACGAGCGTCACGGCGATCGCCGGACCGACGCCGGGGATACGCCGGGCGGCGGGCGAATCGGCCCAGAGCAGCCCTCACACTCTTGCTAACGTTCGTGGAACTGGTCGCGATGAAAGGCTTCCGATGATCCGCCGCTGCTCCCTGGTCTTCGTCCTCGCCTCCCTCGTGCTCGCCGCCTGCGGCTCAGGCAGCGTCACACCCTCGCCCACGACCACGCCGCCGCCCACCGCCGCGGGCTCGGCATCGCCCTCGAGCAGTGGCGCCGGTAGCAGCGACCCCGCCGCGATCGGCAGGGCGTTCATCGCGGCCATGTCCCGGTCCGACTGGGCGGGCGCGGCCGCCATGGAAGACCCGACGATGGCGGCCGCCGCCCCGGCCTCCGGGCTCGAGCAGATCGGCGCCTCGCTGGTGACTCAGTACGGCAAGTTCCAGTCGATCGGGAGCGTGACGACGGCCCCCGCGGGCGCCTACACGAACGTGGCTGTCCAGGTTGCCTTCGCGTACGCCACCGTGACGCTGAACGTCAGTGTCAGCCAGGGGCACCAGGTGAGTGGGCTGCACGTCGGAGCCGTGGTGACGGCCTCGACGCCGCCGGCCTCGTACGTGAAGCCGGGCTCCTTCACGGAGACGAGCGTCACGGTCGGCCAGGCACCCTGGACCCTGCCCGGGACGCTGACGATGCCCAACGGCCCTGGCCCCTTTCCCGCGGTGGTCCTGGTGGCCGGCTCGGGCCCGGCGGACCGCAACGAGTCGTTCGGCCCGAACAAGCCCTTCGAGGACCTCGCGTGGGGCCTGGCCTCGCAGGGAATCGCTGTGCTGCGCTATGACAAGCGCACGCTCGTCTATGCCAAGCAGCTCGCGGGCGATACGTCCATCACCGTGAAGCAGGAGACGATGGACGACGCGGAGGCCGCCGTGGCGCTCCTGCGGAAGACAGCGAAGGTCGACCCGGCGCGGGTCTTCCTGGTGGGGCACAGCCTGGGCGCGTACCTGGCGCCCCGCATCGCGGCCGCCATCCCCGGTCGGCTCGCCGGTATCGCGCTCCTCGAAGCGCCCAGTACGCCGCTACCCCAGCTGGTCGTGATCCAGGAGGAGTACCTCGCCTCGCTGCAGCCCAGCCCGAGCCCACAGCTGGAGCAGCAGCTGGCGACGCTGAAGAAGCAGGCGGCGCTCGCCGAGTCGCCGGATCTGTCACCGTCCACGCCGGCGTCCGAGCTTCCCCTCGACACGCCCGCCTCGTACTGGATCGATCTGCAGCAGTACCACCCGTTGAGCGTCGCGGCCGCGCTGCACCTCCCGATGTTCTTCTCGCAGGGTGGCAGGGACTACCAGGTGCCACCGGATCAGCTCGGGCCCTGGGAGCACGCGCTCGCGGGGCACACGAACGTGACTTTCAAGACGTACCCGGCCATGGACCACCTGCTGCTCGACGGCGCGGGGCCCGCCACGCCCGCCGAGTACGGCGTGCCGGGGCACGTCGATGCGCAGCTCGTGGCCGACCTCGGGGCGTGGATCCTGAGCCACTGATCGGCGCCGGGGCGCATCGCTATCTCACCGCGCCAGGCGGCCCTCGCGAACCCCCGACCAGTCCAGGTGATACGATCGCACTGCAATATGTGTTCATGAGGGTCTTCGGCGCAGCGTCCACCGCCAGCATGCCACCTGCGTGCCGGCACCACCACTGACCCGACCGCCGTCGCCGGATCGATCATCGCGTCCGCCGGGCCGGAGTCGCACCAGCGCCACAGCAGGGCGCACGGGAGTCATCGCTTGACATTCGACAACCTTGGGCTATCGCCCGATCTCCTTGCCACGGTCGCGCGCGAAGGGTACACAGAGCCGACACCCGTCCAGGCCGCGGCGATCCCGCTGGTCCTCGCCGGGCGCGACGTGCTCGCCGCGGCGCAGACGGGTACCGGCAAGACCGCCGCCTTCGTCCTCCCCATCCTGGAGCGGCTCCGCGCGCACGCGAACACGGCGTTCTCACCGGCCCGTCACCCGGTCCGCGCCCTGATCGTCACGCCCACCCGCGAACTCGCCGTCCAGGTGGCCGATTCCGTCAAGGCGCTCGGGCCGTCGCTCCCGCTCCGTTCGACGGTGGTGTACGGCGGCACCCCGATGGATCCCGAGATCCGGGCGCTGTGGTCCGGAATCGAGATCCTCGTGGCGACGCCTGGGCGGCTGCTGGACCACGTCGGCCAGCGGACGGTCAACCTCGGGCAGGTCGAGGTGCTCGTCCTGGATGAAGCCGACCGGATGCTCGACATGGGCTTCATCCCGGACGTCCGCCGGATCGTCGCGCTGATCCCGACCGCGCGGCAGACGCTGATGTTTTCGGCCACCTTCTCAAACGAGATCCGCAAGCTTTCCAGGGAGTTCCTGCGCAACCCGGAGATCGTCGAAGTTGCGGCGCGCAACAGCGTCGCGGACAACGTGACCGAGGTTCTCTACCCGGTCGATGCGCGCTGGAAGCCGGACCTGCTGCTCCACCTGATCCAGCGCGACAGGATGGAGCAGGTGCTCGTCTTCACCCGCAGCCGCATCGGCGCGAGCCGGCTCGCGTCGTTTCTGGAGCGGCGGGGTGTGAATGCCTCCGCGATCCATGGGGACCGCAACCAGCAGGAACGCGAGCGCGCCCTGGCCGAGTTCAAGACCGGCGAGATACGCGTGCTGGTCGCCACGGACGTCGCCTCGCGCGGCCTCGACATCGAAGGGCTGCCGTACGTCGTCAACTTCGAGCTGCCGTACGAACCGCAGGACTACATCCACCGGATCGGCCGCACCGGACGCGCGGGAGCGAGCGGCACCGCGATCTCACTCGCGTCGCCGGCCGAGGTCGAGCAGCTGCGTGGGATCCAGCGCCTGCTGCGCCGCGCGATCCCTTATCAAGTCGTGGAGGAGTTCCTTCCGGATCCGGATCGCGAGCCGGAACCAGTGCATCGCCTGCAGCGGCGGAGGCGACCGACGGCTCAGCCCGCGCGCGGGCGAGCGGCGGCCGGGGCGCGGTAGGCTGGCCTGCGGGCCTCGGGCC
>JBJKRK010000086.1:0-4770 GCA_046704705.1 Candidatus Limnocylindrales bacterium
CACCGCGACCCAGCCGGCGCCTGCCGCGCGCGGATCCGTGGCCGGGAACGGGCGTCCCGTGAGGAAGACGCAGGCCGTCGCCAGCTCCGGCCCGGGGAGCGACAGGAGGTACGCTGCCAGAAGGCGCACCTTCTCCGAGGTGCGGGAGGTCGCCGCCACCGAATCCGCCACTTCGGCCCACCGGCGCATGGCGGCGATGGTATAGCATGCCGCTCGCCATGCCTGCCGATATCGAACGCGACCACTGGCACCCGGAGCAGATCGCGGGCCGCCGGGTCGTGCTGCGGCGACACCGGCCGGATCAGTTCCCGAGCATCCTGCGCTGGTACCGCGATCCGGAGATTGCGCGTCTCACCCGGTTCCAGACCGGTCCGGTGACGGAAGACGAGGTGCGGCACTTCTTCAGCATCCGCCTGCTCGGGCCCGACTCGTTCGCCTACGCGATCCATCGACGGACCGACGAGCGGCTGATCGGCACGACGACCTTCAGCGCCCTGGACGCGGACAACGGCAGCGTGCTCTTCCACATCACGATCGGCGAGCACGACTGCTGGAGCCAGGGCTACGGCACCGAGGCGACCGAGTTGATGCTGAGCCACGCCTTTGGGCGACTGGGGCTCCACCGCGTCGCCCTGAGCGTCTTCGAGTTCAACCCGCGCGCGATCCGCGCGTACGAGAAGGCCGGGTTCAGCATCGAGGGTCGCGCACGCGAGGCGGTCTGGCGCGATGGGCGCTTCTGGGACGAGGTGCACATGGGGATGCTCGCGCACGAGTGGGAGGCGCGGCAGGCAGACGGGCGCATCGCGGGGCGCACGCGTGGGCAGGAGGCGGGCCACCCCGGGCCGCGCGCCGTCTCGCGGACGGCACGCTGATGGCCATGGCGGCGGATGCCGTGCCACACACCCCAGACCGCCCACGCCAGGGTGCACCCGCCGAGCGTGCCGCTGAGGACCGTGGCCGCGACGACCATGCCAGCTGAGGGCGCGGCGGCAGTCCGAGCGCAGGTCCAGGCGCTTGTCGCCGGCAGGGGCCATGCCGTCGACATCGGCCGCAGCGTCGTGGCGCTGCTCGACGGCGCGATCGGCGACGGAGCGATCACGCCCACCCCCGCCCTCGAGCAGGCACTCGTCGACCTTCGGCAGGCGGTCGAACCCGGGGGGTACCAGAAGCTCGGCGGCAAGAGTGGCGAGGCGGCTCGCATGATCCTGCGCATCGTCGTGCGCGAACTCGGCCCGAACTGAACGCGGCGGCGCCTGCGGCAGGCGCGCGGGCGCCGGATACCATGACCGGTGCCAGGAGCGGCGGCAGGCGGCACGACCCCGGCGCGTGTCGAGCGCCTGGGGCGGGTGTGCTCCGTCCGGTCAGAGCCGCGAACTACCGCCCGGACCCGGGCCTCGTATGATCTCGACATGGAACGGTTCCTCCGCCCTCGGCTCACCGAGGAGCAGCGCAAACGCGTGCCGCCCGGGCAGTACGTCACGCAGAAGTGGCCGGTGCTCCACTACAGCTCGGTCCCGCGCACCGACCTGTCGCGCTGGGACTTCAGCGTGTCGGGCGAGGTCGAGCAACCGCTCTCACTCTCCTGGGAGGAATTCCAGGCCTTGCCCCACGCATCGGTGCACACGGACATCCACTGCGTGACGCGCTGGAGTCGCCTCGACGCGGAGTTCGCTGGGGTGCCGATCCGGGCCATCCTCGAACGCGCCCGCCCCTCGTCCGGGGCCCGCTTCGTCCTCGCCCACTGCGAACAGGGGTACACGGCCAACCTGCCGCTCGACGTGCTGGACGACGACGACGTGCTCCTGGCCGACTCGGCCGACGGCGCGCCGCTGACCCCCGAGCACGGTTGGCCGCTCCGCCTCCTGGTGCCGAAGCGCTACTTCTGGAAGAGCGCGAAATGGCTCCGCGGCCTGGAGTTCCTCGCGCAGGACCGGCCCGGTTTCTGGGAGCGCTACGGGTACCACAACGAGGGCGATCCCTGGAAAGAGGAGCGCTACGCCGGGTGATGCGTGCGCAGCTCCCTCGTGTAGAAGACGGGCTGCCCCGCGCCACCGCGCTTTGACGCGTACATCGCCGCGTCTGCCCGCCTGACCAGCGTGTCCGCGCCGATTCGACGGCGCCCGCTGCACGCCACGCCGATGCTCGCCCGCAGCTCGATCGTTCCGCCCACGAGGCGCACCGGCTGATTCACCGCACGTGCGATGCGTTCGCCCACGCGCAGCGCCGGCTCGCGTCCGGCGACGCCCGGGCAGACGATCAGGAACTCGTCGCCGCCGACCCTGCCGAGCACGTCGCCCGCGCGCACGGTGATCGCGAGACGGTCGGCCACCACGCGCAGGAGCTCGTCGCCGGCCAGGTGACCGAGGCGATCGTTCACGAGCTTGAAGCGATCCAGGTCGACGAAGATCACGGCCGTGCCGCGAGTCGCGCCCGCCACGAGCGCGCCTTCGAGCGCCGCCATGACGGACGCGCGGTTCATCACGCGGGTGAGGAGATCGTGCGTCGCGCGCCGCTCGAGCTCCGCGCGCATGCGGGCGCTCTCGGTCACGTCCTCGACGCAGATGACAGCGCCGGCGGGGTAGCCCGCGTCGTCGGCGAGCGCCCGAAGCCGAAACATGCAGCGACGGGCGCGCCCGGGATCCGCAGTGCGGATCTGGACCTCCAGGTCGCCATCGATGCCGTCCTCGAGCGCGGCCGTCAGGGCGGCCTCGAGCGGCGGCCCGTCGTGCGGTGCCACCGCTACGAACTGATCGTCGAGCGTGGTTGCGCCGTCGACCCCGAGGAGACCGCGCAGTCGGTCGTTCGTGTACGCGATCCGGCGGTCCGGCAGGGCCTGGAGGACCCCGATGGGCAGCGCCTCTGCGAGCCGGTGCAGCAGCTGCTCGCGCGCACGGAGCGCCTCGTGCGCCGCCATCTCGTCGGAGATGTCGACCATTTCGGCCAGCACGTACCCGCGCTCGGGATCCCCGAGCAGGTTCTGGTTCGTCACGTCGAACCAGGTCCAGCCGCCGTCCGCCCGCCGGTGCCGCAGGCGCGTGGGTGGCTGTTCGACGCCGGGCTCCGAGAGCATCTGCGTCCAGGACTCCACCGCGCGGTCCTGGTCCTCGGGGTGGATGAGCTCGAGCGACCGATGTCCGATCAGGTCAGCCGGGCGCCAGCCGAGGATCTTCGTCGTCGCCTCGTCGACCTCCAGGAAGACGGCCACCTCGTTCTTGCGCGCCCGCGCCACGCGCGGCGGAGCCGGCTGAACGTCCGGAAGGGCGACGAGCGCGGCGGCGTCGCTGCCGACGACCACGCCCGCGAAGACGCCGTGGGTAGCGCGCACGTCCAGGTAGTGGATCACGGCCGCCCGCTCGGGGTCCAGCCGGAGGTGCACCTGCGCGCTCGCACCGCCGGACGAGCGCGCCCGCTCCCAGGCCGAGATCACCGCCTCTCGGTCACCCGGAACGACCAGATCGAGCGCCGTCCGTGCCCGGAGCACTCGCTGCCCGTTCAACGGGACGGACGCGGGCATCGGGACGAAGAGGCCCTCCTCGTTGATCGCAGCGACGAACGCCGCAGGGTATGCCTCCAGCAGGCGGCGCAGCGCCGCCTCCACGGCCCGCGGATCGAGCCGACCCACCGCCTCCATCCGGCCCTGTGTTCCCGCGCCATCGGCGCCCGCCGTGGCAGACCGGTTGTGGCGATTCATGCATGGCCCCCCTGCGGGACGCATGGGGAGTCTCGGGTTCCGACAGCCGGGCTTGCCATGCCCTGAAGGCGCGCTCGCCCCCGTACGATCGTCAGGGGCGGCCGCTCCGGATGTCGCCCGACGGCACGTTCCCGCACACTCCGTTCGCCCCCGCGCGTCGCGAGTCGCATGACGGTCACTCGAAGAGCTGCAGGAGCTCCGCGATCTGCTCGCGAACTCCGGGCACCCGCTCCTCCCAGGCGGCCTCGTCCAGGCCGAGCGCGGCGAGGGCCGAAGCCGATGCCTCGTCGGCGTGCACCTCGAGCAGGGCCGGCCGGCTCAGGCGCGCCACGAGCAGGTCGCCGGCGCGGACGAGCTCGGCAAGGCCGCCCGGCTCAGGCGCATGGTGCCGGGAGAGCGTGCCGCCGACCGGCTCGGGCAGGCTCCAGTCCGTGGCAAGCACGGCACCGACGTCCTCGTGCGTCGCGCCGCAGACACGCCGCTCGTCGTCCAGGAAGGGATCCATCTGCTGCGCCAGCGCCAGGCGGGCGTACTCGTCGCGCGCCTGGTCGAGCAGGTAGAGCCGTCCCAGGTCGTGCAGCAGCCCGGCCGCGAACGCCGCGTCCTGATCGCGTCCGGTCAGGCGCGCGAGCTCCCGGCAGACGACCGCAGCCCGTACCGCATCGCCGGAGAAACGAGCCGCGACCACGGCTTGCTCCACCGTCTGCGTCCGCGACCGACGCGCCATGGCGATCGAGGCGAGGACCAGCTGGCGCAGCACCACGTCGCCCAGCACGGCGATCGCACGGGGCAGCGTCGAGACGGACTGCTGGGGAGCGTAGAAGCCGGAATTCGCCATTCGCAGGACGCGGGCGGCGAGTTCGGGGGAGCTGTCGATCAGCCGCGCCAGGCGGGTGGCGGTCGCGTTGCCGCGTCGGATCTCCGAATCGATCCGCAGCAGCGCGGCCGACGGCGTGATGGCGTTCGAAAGCCTGACGATGGCGCGCGCGGGCTCGAGGCCGGCCCCCCGTGGCGGATGGCCCTCGCCCCCGCCCGTCGCCGGCAGCGGCATCATCGGCGCCCCTCCGCCCGCCCGGACC
>JBJKRK010000087.1:0-3308 GCA_046704705.1 Candidatus Limnocylindrales bacterium
CGTCAGAGCGCCTCGAAGCGCAGCGTGTCGCCGGGGGCCACCTGGGCCGCACGGGCCGCGCCCGCCGCCAGTTCCAGGCATCCACGGGCGCCGCGCACCCACCAGATGATGTCGCGCCACGGACGCAACGCGTGCCGGACCGCAACCACGCGCCAGGCGTCGGGCGCACCGGCGGGCGCGAGAAAGATCGCGTCGATGGCGAAGCGCATGAAGAACATGTGGATGTTGTTGTCGCCGGCGAGCCAGAGCGCCTCGCCCGGGCCGAGCGCGTCCTGCCACATCAGGCCGCGGAAGCGGGCGAACAGCGAGCGCGCGGCGACGGCGCGGGACGCGACCAGCGTGTCCCGCTCGACGTGGCGCACGGCGAACTCCTGCGGGCGGCTCATCTACCCGCCGACCGGCGTGGACCGTTTACGGGCAAGCCTCCGGCGCGGACCGCTGACGGGCGGCCTCCGGCGCACTTCCCTCACAGGCGGCCTCCGGCGCCGTTCCGCCACGGGCGGTCTCTGACCTGCCCCCCACCGCCCGCCGAGCGTGGGACGTGCGTTCCCCGTGCTACGGCACCCCGCCGCCCAGGTTCACCACGATCAGGATCATCGCGGGACCCAGGATCACGATGAACAGCGACGGGAAGATGCAGCCCACGAGCGGGAAGAGCATCTTGATCGGCGCCTGCGCCGCCTGCTCCTCGGCGCGCTGGCGGCGCTCGATGCGCAGCTGCTCCGACTGCACCTGCAGCACCTTGCTGATCGCCACGCCGAGCTGCTCGGCCTGGATCACCGCGCCGATGAAGTTGCTGAGCGCCGGCACCTCGGTCCGCGAGATGATGTCGCGCAGCGCCTCGCGGCGCGTCTTGCCCACGCGGATCTCGGCGAGCGCCCGGCGGAACTCGTCGGAGAGCGGGCCGGGCATCTTCTCCACGACCTTGCCGAGCGCGGCGTCGAAGCCGAGGCCGGCACGCACGGAGATCGTCAGCAGGTCGAGGGCGTCCGGGATCGCCTTCAGGATCGCCTTCTGGCGCTGGCGGATCCGGCGGCCGAGCCAGAACTCGGGCGCCAGGTACCCGATCGCGCCCCCCACCACGATCATCAGGATGCCGTAGAGCAGGTTCGAGCCCAGGATGCCGAAGATGATGAAGCCGGCCACGGCGAGGGCGATGGCGACCACGGCCTTCAGGCCCAGGAAGTCGCTCGTCCGCAGGTTCCCGGGGTACCCGGCCATGGCCAGGCGCTTGTCGGTGCGGCCGGCCTGCGTCGCGCTGGTGAAGCGCTGCACGATGCCCGACAGGCGCTGCGCGAACGGGCGGACGGTGCGCTCGTAGAGCGGCTGCTGCAGCTCGATCTCCTCGAGCGTCCGCGCCTGCATCGAGCCGAGCTGGGTCAGGCGCGCCTGGACCGGGTCCATGCTGCGGGAGTTGGCCAGCCCGAAGGCGATGAGGAGGATTCCGGCGGCGGCGACGGCCGCGATGAGGATGGGCATGGGATCCATCGTCAGACCTCGATGTCCACGATGCGCCGGATCAGCATGAAGCCCGTGAGCATCGCCAGGCCGGCGATGCACAGGACGATCACGCCGGCCGGCAGGCCCAGGATGGCCGGCGGCTTCAGGAACATCGGCTTGAGGAACGAGGGCGCGATGAGGAACAGGATCGCCGTCAGGCCGAAGGGGAGGAAGCCCACCACATAGCCCGACAGGCGCTGCTGCGCGGTGAGCGTGCGGATCTCGCCCTTGATGCGGATCCGCTCACGGATCGTGAACGCGATCGAATCGAGGATCTCGGCCAGGTTGCCGCCCACCTGGTGCTGGATCGAGATGGCGGTGACCATCAGCTCCAGGTCGTCCGAGCGCACCCGGCGCACCATGTTCTCCAGGGCCGTGTCGAAGGGCAGGCCCAGGTTGACCTCGCGGATCACGCGGCCGAACTCGGTCGAGATCGGCGGGCGCGTCTCGCGCACCACCATCTCCACCGACTGCAGGAACGAGGAGCCGGCCCGCAGCGCGTTGGCGATCAGCGTGATCGTGTCGGCGAGCTGCCCGTTGAACGCCTTGAGCCGCGCGTTCTTGCGGTGGTTCAGCCAGAAGCGCGGCAGCATGAAACCGATGATCGCCGCGACCACCCACACGATGGGGCTGCCGAACGCCTCGACGAAGGGACTGAGCAGGATCACGATCAGGGGCAGCCCGAGCGTGCTCGCGCCCCAGATCACCATGTACTCGCTGACCTTCAGGCGCAAGTCCGCCCGCGCGATGTCGCGCGCCAGGTTGGCCCCGAAGTCGCGCGCCTCGATGCCGCGGTTCAGGCTCGCCATGACCGGCGAGTTCTGCACCAGGTCGGCGATCGATCCGCTGCCCGAGGTCTTCTCGGGCTCCTTGCGGCGCCCCGCGGCGTACCGCTGCAGGCGCTCTTCCACGCTGGAGCCGGTGGCGCCCGCGATCCCGATGGCAATGGTCAGGATGGCGAGGCCCGCCAGCACCGCGATCCCGATCACCATGGGGTTCACGGTCGTGCGCCTCCTGTCCTTTCTTTCCGGTGCACCGTCAGAAGGTGAAGCCGAAGATGCCGGGCGGGAGATGGATCCCGGCGACCTCGAACTTCTCCACGAACTTCGGGCGGATCCCGGTCGGCCGGAGCTTGCCCTGGATCTGCCCGTCCACGACGCCCGTCTGCTCGAAGATGAAGACGTCCTGCATGACGATGACGTCGCCCTCCATGCCCTGGACCTCGGTGATGGCGACGATCTTGCGGGAGCCGTCCTTCAGCCGGTTCTGGTGGACGATCAGGTCGACCGCCGAGGCGATCTGCTCGCGGATGGCGCGCAGCGGCAGCTCGACGCCGGCCATCAGCACCATCGTCTCCAGGCGGGAGAGCATGTCGCGCGGCGTGTTCGCGTGGCCCGTGGACATCGAGCCATCGTGGCCCGTGTTCATGGCCTGGAGCATGTCGAGCGCCTCGCCCGAGCGGACCTCCCCGACGATGATCCGGTCGGGCCGCATGCGCAGCGCGTTCCGCACGAGCTCGCGGATGGGGATGGCGCCCCGGCCCTCGATGTTCGGCGGGCGCGCCTCGAGCGTCACCACATGCTCCTGGCGGAGCTGCAGCTCGGCCGCGTCCTCGATGGTGACGATGCGCTCGTCGTTGGGGATGAACGACGAGAGCACGTTCAACGTGGTGGTCTTGCCTGAGCCGGTGCCGCCCGAGACGAAGATGTTCAGCCGGGCCTCCACACACGCCTTCAGGAAGTCGAACATCTCGGGCGTGGCGGTGCCAAAGCGGATCAGGTCGTCGACCGTGAACGGCGAGGCGGCGA
>JBJKRK010000088.1:0-2984 GCA_046704705.1 Candidatus Limnocylindrales bacterium
GATGACCTGTCATCGGGCGACATCGCGTTCCTGTATCTCGTCCGGTCACGCACCGCCGGTGAGATGCCGCCGGGCGATGCGTTCGATCCCGTTGGCCGTGTTCCCGCCTACCCGAGCCCGGCGCTGCTGGCGTTGCCCAACGGGCGTGAGGTTGCTGTCGATGTGATGTTCGCGCTGGTCGTGACGCATTCGTGCGAGATCGACCGCCAGAGGAACGCGGACGTGTCGGCTGAGCATTTCGACTGCCGCCTCACCGTTGCCCCCATCGTGCCGGAGCCAGCCGTTCGCCTGGTCGATCCCGACGGGAGGGTGCATGCGGCGGGCTGGGAGGCGATCGAAGGCAACGCCCCCGTCGCCTCACTGTATCTGCCCCCGATCGAAGACGTCTCGACCTTCGCACCGGGCGTGGACGCACTGCCGTGGCCGCGCTCGTTTGCCGACCTGCGTGGTCTGACGACGGTCTCGCGGGGGATGGTGCTCGCCGACCGCCTGTGCGGCCTCACTCCCCAGTACGTGTCCGTCCTCCAGCGACACCTGGCCCGGTTCTTCACCTGGCGCGACCTGGCGCGCCACGACCTCGTTGAAGCGCTCGTCGGTCGCCGCATCGCGGGCGCGCTCCCGCTCAACGCCCGTGGCGATCGTCTTCGGGTGGCCCTCACGGCCGACGACGGATCCTCGCTCACGATCGAGGTCCGGGCGCGGTAGGCCGGAACGAGCGCGCCGGAGCGATGCGCGCCGGAGCGATGCGCGTCTTCGCACCCGCCATTCGCTCACTGGTGATGGTATCTGGCCTCATTCTTCCGCCAGCGGAAGAGCCTGACGGGGGCGCCGCGGCCGACGAGTGAGCGAAGCAGGATCCTGCCAAGGATGCGTGACCCACATTGACGATGATGCGTGAAAGGTAGAGCATGGTCCACGCATGCAGGCCATCCGCATTAGGCAGGACGTCCGCACAGGCATGACATCCGCATGGGAAGGAGCGGAGGAGTGAGCAGGACCCACACCACCCTTGATCTGGACCGCGAGCTGCTCGATGAGGCGGCGAAGGCGCTCGGCACGACGCGGACAACCGACACGGTGCATGCCGCCCTTCGGGAGGTGGTAGCGCGCCGGCAGCGAGCCTGGCTCGCTCGCCGCGACTTCTCCGAGCTCGAGGCTCGTCTCCCTGAGATTCGAGCGCCGCGTCAGCCCGCCGTCCCGTAGATGGAGCAGGAACCAGCCGCCATCGAGCTGGCTGACACGTCCGTCTGGGCCCGCAAGGGACGGCCCGGGCTCGAGTGGTTCGGGGTCGCGCTGGAGGACGGCAAGATCGCCGTGTGCGACATGGTCGTGCTCGAACTCCTCTGGAGCGCTCGCGACGTCGAGGACTTCCGCGCGACAGAGACAGCCCTGGCCGCATGCCCGTGGCTCCTGACTCAACCCGGCGATTGGGACGAGGCGCGACGGGTGTCTCGGGAACTGGCCGGCCGCGGACCACTCCACCATCGTCAGGTCAAGATCCCCGACCTGCTGATCGCCGCGGTCGCCGCGCGCCACGGGATGACCGTTGTCCACTACGATGGCGACTTCGATGTGATCGCGAGCGTGACCGGGCAGCCCACCCGGTGGGCAGCGCCCCGCGGCTCACTGTAGGTATCGAGGCCCTGGCCTGGTGGCCCTGCAGGCGAGCATCGGCGGTGATCCGCGCGTTGCCTAACAGCACCGAGAGGCGATCGTTACCCCAGGTGAACGTGCTGCAACTTTCCTGGGGGTTTCCGCCTTATTACAGTTGTGATGACGTGTGAGCGTGCCCGGCAGCTGATCGACGGCTTCGTCGCGGACGAGCTGTCGCCCGCCGAGGCGCGCGACCTGGCCGACCACCTGCGCGGCTGCGCCGCCTGCACGGCCGAGCTCGCCAGCGCGTCCCGCCTGCTCGAGCTCCTGGCCGGCCTCCCCGATGTGAAGGCGTCCGAGGATTTCGACGAGCGCGTCCTTACCGCCGCCATCGCCGCCCGCGACCGGCGGCACGCCCACCACACCTGGCTGGGCGATCTCTGGACGCAGATCATGCGCGGCACGGTGCGCACCACCGGCACGTTCGTGATGACCGCATTCGTCATCGCGCTGCTGGCGGTGGGCGGCGTGCTGGCGGCCAATGGCCTGCTCACCGGGCCCCTCGAGTCGGTCGGGTTGGTGCCGCGGCCTCCCGCCACCCCGTTCCACGTCCAGACGCCCGCGCCGACGCCGACGCCGCGCGTCGTCATCGTGACGGTGACCCCCTCGCCGGCACCCACAAAGCGGCCGGCGACGGCCACCCCGGCGCCCACTCCAGCTCCGCCCACGCCTGCGCCTACGCCCACGCCTGCTCCCACGCCGACACCGACTCCGAGCGCCACGCCCACCGTCGCACCGACGGCCGTGCCGACGACACCACCCACGCCGGGCCTGAGCCCGACGCCGCTGCCGACGGCGACGCCGGAACCGACGCCTGAGCCGACTCCGACGCCTGTTCCCACCTTCGGGCGGCGCACGCCGCCTCCTACCTACAGCCCTTCCGCATCGACGGGAGGGACCTGACATCGCCGCATCGTGAGGTGCGCAGTGCGCACCTTGCCGATACGGGCCTTCCGGAAAGGCAGGAAGACAACCACCAGCGCCCGGGCCCAAGTGGACGAAAGGAGGCACACGCGTACCGGGCACCCCGAGCTGCGGCTCGGCATCAAGGGAATTCTCCTAGGAGGTATACGTACTTGAACCTCGTGAAGAAAGTAGTCGGCGTCGGGGTATCCGCCGCGATGCTGGCCACTCTCGTGGCGACGGTCGCGGCTCCGTCCGTGTTCGCCGCCACCTTTACCGCGACGCAAAGCGCGGAGGCGGTCCCGGTCGGGGGCACCGTGAGCTTCGCCATCACGGATACGAACGCCGGCGTGACCTCGGTCGCGGCCAGTGCTGCCAGTGGGACGTTCTCGCCGGCCTCGATCACCGGGACCGCAGGTAACGTCACC
>JBJKRK010000089.1:0-12081 GCA_046704705.1 Candidatus Limnocylindrales bacterium
ACCCGTGGAGGGCAACCTCGTCCCTCTGCCCACGGCCGCGGGGGCGGAGATCGCCGTCGAGGCCGACGTCGAGGCCGACGTCAGGGCAGCGACGCCGACCGTTGCGGGCGCGGCCTCGACGTCGGCCTCGACGGCGATCTCCGCCCCCGCGGCCGTGGGCAGAGGGACGAGGTTGCCCTCCACGGGTCGGCCGTCGACCCGCAACCTGACGACCCGCCCCGGGACCCCCGGGGTCTGCCGGACCGCGATCCGGTACGTCGCGCCGCGGAACCGCCGCGTGGCACGGAAGCCATCCCAGGCCGCGGGCAGGCGCGGGTCGATGCGCAACCCGCCGTGTTCCGCACGGACGCCGAGGATCCACTGCGTCGCCGCAACGAAATTCCACGCGGCCGTGCCGGTCAGCCAGGAGTTCTTCGCCTCGCCCGGCGTGGCGGCCTCGCGTCCCGCGATCATCTGGGCGTACACGTACGGCTCGCAGCGATGGATGTCGGAGATCGATTCGCGGGCCGACGGGTTGATGCGCAGGTAGTAGTCGAGCGCGGCGTCGCCATCGCCCGTCATCGCCTCGGCGATCATCACCCAGGGGTTGGCGTGGCAGAACACGCCGCCGTTCTCCTTGTACCCGGGTGGGTACGACGAGATCTCGCCGAGCCTCGGGTCGTACCGGCTGAACGCGGGGGCGACGAGGACGATGCCGTGGGGCGTCGCGAGCTCGCGGTGGACGGAGGCGAGCGCACGTGCGGCGCGGCCATCGTCGAGGCCGATGCCGGCCATGACGCACATCCCCTGGGACTCCGCGAAGATCCGGCCCTCGTCGTTCTCGGCCGATCCGACCGGGCTGCCGAAGTAGTCGTAGGCGCGCCGGAACCAGTTGCCGTCCCAGCCGTGCGCCGCGACGGTTTCTCGCATGGCCGCCGCCGCGTCCCGGTAGCGCGCCGCGTCATCGGGCTCGCCGCGAAGGTCCGCGATCGACGCCATCTCGCCTGCCGCGAGCACGAAGAGCCCGGCGATGAACACCGATTCCGCGCTGCCACCCTCGCGATTCGCCGTCGTCTGGAACGACTCGCCCGGCTCTTCCGAGAAGCAGTTGAGGTTCAGGCAGTCGTTCCAGTCGGCCCGCCCGATGAGGGGGAGCCCGTGCGGACCGAGCCGATCCAGCGTGTACCGCACGGCCCGCTCGAGATGCTCGTACAGGGGCGTCTCCGTGCCGGGCTCGCTGTCGTACGGGACCGGCGCATCGAGGATCGCCGTGTCGCCGGTTTCCTTCAGGTACGCGGCCGACGCCAGCACGAGCCAGAGCGGGTCGTCGTTGAAGCCCGACCCGACGGCGTCGTTGCCGCGCCGGGTCAGCGGCTGGTACTGGTGGTACGCGCCGCCCGATGGGAGTTGCGTCGCGGCGAGGTCGAGGATGCGCTGCCTCGCCCGCTCCGGCACGAGGTGCACCACGCCCAGCAGGTCCTGGTTCGAGTCCCGGAAGCCGATGCCCCGGCCGATCCCCGATTCGAACAGCGAGGCCGAGCGCGACACGTTGAACGTCACCATGCACTGGTACGGGTTCCACGTGTTGCACATGCGGTCCAGGTGCGGCTCGGGCGTGTCGACGCGGAACGTATCGAGGAGGCCGCTCCAGCCGGCGCGGAGCTCGTCGAGCGCGTGCGCCGCGGCTGCGGGTTGCAGGCAGCGCTCGAGGGCGGCGCGAACCCGGCGCTTGTCGACCCTCCCCGAGCCCGGCGGATCGAACTTGCGGTCGCGCGGGTTCTCCGCGTAGCCGAGCGCGAAGACCACCTCGCGCGTCTCTCCGGGGCCCAGGTGGAGGCGCACGTGGTGTGAGCCGATGGGCTGCCAGCCGTGCGCGATCGAGCGGGACGACGCTCCCCGCTCCACCGCCGCAGGCCGCTCCCAGCCGCGGTACGGCCCGAGGAACGCCTCCCGCGACGTGTCGAACCCCGCCAGCGGCTCGGAGCAGGCGAAGAAGGCGAAGTGGTCGCGCCGCTCGCGGTACTCGGTCGTGTGGTAGATCACCCCGTCCTCGACCTCGACTTCGCCCACCGAGTAGTTGCGCTGGAAGTTGCTCGCGTCGTCCAGCGCATCCCACAGGCAGAACTCGACCGCGCTGAAGAGCGACAGGTCGACTGTCGTCGGGCGCTCGTTCGTCAGGCGCGCGCGCCAGAGCTCGAGCGTCTGGCCGATGGGGACGAAATAGCAGGTCTCGGCCGCGACCCCCGCGAACCGTGCGCCGATGCTGGTGTACCCCAGGCCATGACGGCAGGAGTACCCGTCGAGGTCCCGTCTGACCGGCTGCCAGCTGGGGCTCCAGAACTCGCCGCTCGCGTCGTCGCGGAGGTAGAGGTAGCGGCCGCCGAGGTCGAGCGGCGCGTTGTTGTAGCGATAGCGGGTGAGCCGCCGGAGTCGGGCATCGCGGTAGAAGGAGTAGCCGCCGGCGGTGTTCGAAATGATGCCGACGTACTCCCCGCTGCCCAGGTAGTTGATCCAGGGCAGGGGCGTATCGGGCCGCGTGATGACGTACTCGCGCGCGTCGTCGTCGAAGTGGCCGTACCGCACCTTCTCCCTCCCTGCATGCTGGCGATTGCGCTCGGGCGCCGCCCGCGGCGCGCTCGTGGTGACGCGCGCCGGGCCGCGCGGCCACCCCCTCTCAGTCAGTCAGCGGCCGATCGATCGCAGCACCTCCGAGAGATGCCCGTGCGCCAGGCAGACGACGGTGTCCGCCGCGCCGTAGTAGATCGTGAGGCGGTCGCCTTCGCGGTCGACGAGCGCCGAGCCGGGAAAGACGACGTTGGGCACGTCTCCGAGCTGCTCATATGTCGTCTGGGGCGAGAGCAGGTACTCCCGGCCGCGCGCGACCAGCTTCCACGGCCGTTCGAGGTCCAGGAGCGCCGCCCCCATCGAGTAGACGAAGCCGTTGCACGACGTCAGCACCCCGTGGTAGATGCACAGCCAGCCGCGTTCCGTCTCGATCGGGATCGGACCGGCGCCCACCTTGGTCGACGCCCAGGTCCAGGGCTCGGGCGCGAGCACGTGGCGATGTCGGCCCCAGTGGATGAGGTCCGGGCTCTCCGAGTAGAAGATGTCGCCGAAGGGCGTGTGCCCGTTGTCGCTGGGCCGGCTCAGCATCGCGTAGCTGCCGTTGATCCGCCGCGGGAAGAGCACCCCGTTGCGGTTGAACGGCAGGAACGCGTTGTCGAGCTGGTGGAACGTGGCGAAATCGAGCGTCCAGGCGACCCCGATGGTCGGGCCGTGGTAGCCGCTGCACCAGGTGAGGTACCAGCGATCCTCCAGCCAGGTGACCCGCGGGTCGTACGCGTGCTGGAACGTCTCCTGGATCTCGGGCACCCGGTCGTCGGCCGGGAGGAACGCGATCGGCTCGGGGTCGATCTGCCAGTCGAGGCCGTCCCGACTCCGCCCGGCGTGGAGGTTCATCCGGCGGGTCGTGTCGTCGACCCGGAAGACCCCGGCGAAGCCGTTGCCGAAGGGCACCACGGCCGGGTTGAAGATGCTGTTGGAGTGCGGGAGGAGGTCCCGCGGGATGATCGGGTTGCGGCTGGAGCGCCAGAGGACGCCGCGGACGCCGGGCGGCCGCTCCTCCCAGGGGATCGCGGGCGCCGTCCCCGGGTCTGCCTGCCCGACGGCTGTCCGTCCCACGGCTGCCCGCATCGTCAGCCTTCCCCCGCCGGGAGGTCGGGGAGCCGGCCCTCGCGGGCAACCGCCGACAGGAACCGCCCGCTGTCCCGGATGCGCCGCTCGAGCGTCGTGTAGTCCACGTGCACGACACCGAAGCGCGGCGCGTACCCCTGTGCCCACTCGAAGTTGTCGAGCAGCGACCAGACGAAGTAGCCCCGCAGCGGAACGCCGCGCTCCACGGCCTGGAGCGCCGCCCGGAAGTGCCGCCGCAGGAAGCGCACGCGTGCCGGATCGCGAGTGGGATCGACCGGATCGAGCGGGTATGCGGCCCCGTTTTCCGTGACGTACAGCGGCAGCCGCCCCGTGCGTGCGGCGACGAACTCGAGCACCTCGGTGAGCCCGGCCGGGTACACCTCCCACCCCATGCCGGTGCGTTCCGTGCGGTCCGGCACGGCCGGCAGGGGGGGGAGCAGGGGAGAGCGCACGTTGTCGCGCGAGTAGTTATTGACGCCCAGGAAGTCGATCGGCACGCCGATGCGCTCCATGTCGCCGGCCAGAACCTCGGCGCGCCGCCAGCGCCAGGCGCGCGCGCCGTCCTCCGGGTAGCCGCGTCCCACGAGCGGGTCGAGGAACCAGCGGTTCCACTGGTCGTGCGCCTCGAGCGCCGCTTCCAGGTCGAGCGGGTGCGACGTGGCCGGATGCATCGGCGTGAAGTTCAGCACGATCCCGACCGGAACCCGCGGAGCGGCCGCCCGGATCGCCTGGACAGCCAGGCCGTGTGCCACCAGGAGGTGATGCGCGGCCGCGAGCGCCGCTGCAGGGTCCCGGCGGCCCGGCGCGTGGAGCCCGGAGCGGTATCCGTGATCGGCGACGATGAAGGGCTCGTTGAGCGTCGCGATGCCCGCCACCCGGTCCCCCAGGCGGCGCGCGACCAGTGCGGCGTAGTCGGCGAAAGCGAGCGACGTGTCGCGGGCCGGCCACCCGCCGGCGTCCTCGAGCGCCTGCGGCAGGTCCCAGTGGTAGAGGGTCACGTGCGGCGCGATCTGGTGTCCGAGCAGCTCGTCCACCAGTCGGTCGTAGAAGTCGAGCCCGGCCACGTTGACCGGTCCGCGGCCGGTGGGTTGCACCCGGGGCCACGAGATCGAGAAGCGGTACGCCGTGAGGCCGAGCTCCGCCAGGAGCGCCACGTCCTCGCGATAGCGGTGGTAGTGATCGCAGGCGACGTCGCCTGTGTGCCCGCCCCGGACGTGCCCCGGTGTCCGCACGAAGCGGTCCCAGATGCTCTCTCCGCGCCCGTCGACGTCCACCGCCCCCTCCACCTGGTAGGCCGCTGTCGCCGTTCCCCAGACGAAGGAGGCCGGGAACCGGCCGTCGGTCGGGGCGGGGTTCGATCCTGAGAGCGCTTTCACAACGAGCCATTGTACGCGTTCGATCAATCGGCCGAAGGGCCCTTGACAGGCCGTGTATGCGCCGGAATAGGATGAGAGCGCTTTCAGTCGCGGCCTGCGGAGAGGCCCGTACCCGCGCCGCGTGAGGGCCGAACGGGAGGGCAGTGTGGCCCGGACTCTCGATGATCTGGCAGCCCTGAGCGGCGTCTCGAGGGCAACGGTGTCGCGCGTCATCAACGGCGGCCCGGTTGCGGAGGACACCAGGCGCCGGGTGCTGGCCGTGCTGGAGGACACGGGGTACCGGCCGAACGCCGCGGCACGGACGCTGGTGACCGGCCGTTCCCGGGTCGTCGGGGTGGTCATCCATGTCGACCCGCACGAGCTCTTCCAGGACCCGTACTTCTCGCAGCTCCTCCAGGGGATGAGCGACGCGCTGTCGGAGCAGACCGTCGGCATGATGCTCTGGCTGGGCAACCGTTCCAAGGAGGAGACCCTCGACCGGATCCTCTGGATGAGCCTCCTCGACGGCGTGATCGTTACCGCGTCCACGATCGAGGACCCACTGGTGGACGGTCTCCTGGCCTCGAGCCTGCCGACCGTGTTGATCGGCCACCGGCGGGCCGATCAGAGCGCCAGCTACGTCGACATCGACAACGTGCACGCGGCTGAGAGTGTGACCGCGCATCTGCTGAAGATCGGCCGGCGCCGGATCGGGCACATCACCGGGCGGCGCGGGACGGTCGCCGGAGAGGAGCGGCTCGTGGGGTTCCGCCGCGCCCTGGAGCGCGCCGGCTGCTCCGCGGACGAACTCGTCGTCGACGGAGACTTCGACGCTGGTTCGGGTGCCGAGGGCGCAACGGTGCTGCTGGACCGCGGCGTGGACGCCATCTTCTGCGCCAACGATGCGACGGCCCGCGGTGCGCTCGCGACGATCCGGTCCCGCGGTCTGCGCGTGCCCGAAGACATCGCGCTCGCGGGCTTCGACGACCTGGAGTTTGCCGCCCGCCTGGACCCGCCGCTGACGACCGTCCGCCAGGGCATCCGGCAGCAGGGGAGGGAGGCGGCCCACTCGCTGCTGCGGCTGGTCGAGGAGCCGCAGGCGGGCCCGCAGCGAGTGATCCTGCCGACAGAACTGATGATCAGGCAATCGACGGTGGGAGGTGTGCGGCGCGAATAGGAGCGTGTGACGTCGCGGTGGACCCGCCCCGTGGCGGGCTGAGGAGGAACGGGAGGAACGAATGCGAAACAGGTTACGGACCCTGGCCCTGCTATCGACTCTGAGTCTGGTCGTGGCCGCCTGCGGCGGCACCGCGGCCTCGCCGTCGGCGGCTCCCGCGAGTCAGGCCGCCCCCAGCGCGAGCGCCGCGGCGACACAGCCCGCAGCCGGCGGCGCGACACCGAGCGCGGAAACGGTGCCGACCACCTACCCGCGCAACGAGACGCTGTACACGAGCGGCACGCAGTACGGCCCGCCGAACAACTGGAACCCCATCGTCAGCTGGGGATACGCGACGGGCACGCTCGGGCTCCTGTATGAGCCGCTCTTCACGTATGACCCGCTGACCAACACCTACCGCCCGTGGCTTGCCGACCCGAGCTCCGGCTACACCAGCGACAAGGAGTACACCATCAAGCTCCGCCCGGGGATCACCTGGACGGACGGGCAGCCCCTCACGGCCGATGACGTCGTGTTCACGCTCAACCTCGGGCACCTCTCGTCGGTGAGCTACAACACGATCTGGAACTTCCTCGACAGCGTCACGGCCGTCGATCAGCAGACGGTGAAGGTCACCTTCAAAACCACGGCCTACCAGCAGTGGGCGAACTTCCTCTACAACAACGCCATCGTCCCGAAGCACCTCTGGGAAGGGAAGATGGACAAGGAGGACACGGTCCTCGGCGCCAACGAGCACCCCATCGGATCCGGCCCCTACATGTTCCTGACGTCTGATCAGGACCGCATGGTCTGGGTGAAGAACGACAGCTGGTGGGGCAAGTCGGCGCTCAACATCGATCCCAAGCCGAAGTACATCGTCGACCTGGTCAACGGCGGTAACAACGTCATGCTGGGCCTGGTGCTGCAGGGCCAGCTCGACATCTCGAACAACTTCCTGCCCGGCACGGCGAGCCTGCTCGCGAGCGGGTACCTGAAGACCTACTACGACAAGGCGCCGTACCACATGGCGGCGAACACGGCCTGGCTCATGCCGAACACGCTGCACAAGCCGCTCAATGATGTGGCCTTCCGCCGTGCCCTCGCCGAATCGGTCGACGTCAACCGGATCGTCACCAATGTCTACGGCGGGCTCGTCACGGCCGCCAACCCGACCGGCCTGCTGCCCATCTGGGATCAGTACGTCGACAAGGCCGAGGTGGCCCAGTACGGCTTCAAGTTCAGCACGTCTCAGGCGAAAGCCGACCTGGCCGCCGCCGGCTACAAGGACGTGAACGGCGACGGGTTCGTCGAGAACAAGGACGGCTCGCCGATCAAGCTCTCGCTCATCGTTCCCACCGGGTGGTCGGACTGGGAGGAAGCCATCCGCAGCATCGCCGCGAGCGCGCAGGCGGCTGGCATCAACGTCGTGGCGGACACGACGAACGACTACAACGCGCGCGTCGACAAGATCCAGAACGGCACGTACGACCTGGCGATCATGAACGACCAGCAGATGAGCAACACCCCCTGGACGTACTACAACTGGATCTTCTACCAGCCGAGCTCGCCGGACCACGCGCTCATCGGCAACGGCAACCTGTCGCGCTACGACAACGCGACCGCGTGGGACCTGGTCCACCAGCTCGACCAGACGAAGGTGGACGACACGGCCGGCATGCAGGCCGTCCTGTCCAAGCTCGAGAAGATCATGCTGACCGATCTGCCGGCCATCCCGCTCTGGTACAACGGCCTGTGGGCCCAGATGAACGACTCTGTCTGGACGAACTGGCCGAACGCTGCCACCGGCCCGAAGCTGGTGCCATCGACCTGGCGCGGCTACTGGCAGATGGACAGCATCCAGATGCTCGATCAGCTGAAGCTGGCCGCCAAGTAGGCCGACCAAGGCTGATCCTGCAAGGCTCGTGACACGGGAGGGCGCGTCGCCCGGCGCGCCCTCCAGCGACGGGGGATGAGGTGCGGCGCTACTTCGCCAGGAAGCTGCTGATCTACGCGTTCACGTTCTTCGTGGCGGTCAGCGTGGACTGGATGATCCCCCGCTTCATGCCCGGCGACCCCGTCCAGAGCATGATCTCCCGGATGGGGCTCCCCAGCGACGCGGCCGAACGGATGATGGGCCCGTTCATGCGCGCGTTCGGCCTGGATCGCCCGATCTGGGAGCAGTACGCGAACTTCTGGGTCTCGCTCCTCCACGGCAATCTGGGCATCAGCGTGTGGCGTTTCCCGACGCCCGTGACCAGCGTCATCGCCGGTGCGCTGCCGTACACCCTGGCGCTGCTCATCCCGGCGATCCTCGCGAGCTGGCTCGCGGGCAACTGGTTCGGCGCCTTCGCCGCCCGCCGGAAGCTGCTCGACAACACGATTCTCCCGGTGGGCTACATCCTGACCGCCACGCCCTACATGTGGCTGGGCATCGTGCTCGCCTGGGGGCTCGCCGGGGCGCTGCACCTCTTCCCGATCTCCGGCCCGTACTCGTACTCGCTCCGGCCGACCCTCACCGTGGGGTTCGCGCTGGACGCGCTGGCGCACTGGTTCCTGCCGTTCGCGTCGCTCTTCCTGGTGGGGTTCGGGGGCTGGGCGATCGGGATGCGCAATGTCATCATCTATGAGCTCGAATCCGACTACGCGAAGTACCTGCAGATGCTCGGCGCGCCCGAGGGGCTGATCCGCCGCTACGCCTTCCGCAACGCGCTCCTGCCGCAGATCACGGGCCTCGCGCTCCAGCTCGGGGTGATCGTGGCCGGCGCGCTGGTGACCGAGGTGGTGTTCGCCTATCCCGGGCTCGGCTACATGGTCCTGCAGTCGATCCAGAACGAGGACTACTTCCTGCTGCAGGGCATCTTCCTGTTCGTGATCGTGGGCGTCCTCGTCGCGAACTTCCTCATCGACATCGCGTACGTCATCGTCGACCCGCGGACGCGAACCGGGATGCAGGGGGCAACGGCATGAGGGGCCGCAGCGAGGTCCTGTACTTCGCGCTTCGGGATCGGAAGCTCGTCATCGGCTCGGCGATCGTGCTCTTCTTCGTGGTGTTCGCGATCGTGGGGCCCTTCTTCACCAGCCACCGGCCGCTCGACTACGTGGGCCCGCTGGGCAAGCCGCCCTCCGCCGACTACCCGTTCGGCACGACGACCTTCGGTCAGGACGTGTACGCGCAGTTCGTCAACGGTCTGCGCTCCACGTTCGCCGTCGGACTGCTGGGGGGAGGCATCGCCGCCGTGATCGGCATGTCGGTCGGGTTCGTGGCGGGCTACCGCGGCGGCTGGACCGACGAGATCCTCAGCCTGATCACGAACGTCGTCCTCGTCATCCCCACCCTGGCGGTCCTGCTCGTCCTGGCCGCGTATCTCAAGGCGCGGGGCATCGCCACCGAGGCGGCCTTCATCGGCATCACCTCCTGGCCCTGGGCGGCCCGCGCGATCCGCGCGCAGACGTTCTCGCTCCGTTCGCGGGACTTCGTCGACCTGGCCCGGCTCAGCGGCGTGCCCACCTGGAAGATCATCGTCCGCGAGATCGCGCCGAACATGGGCTCGTATCTCTTCATGACCTTCATCCTGCTGTTCGGGGGCGCGATCCTCACCGCGGCCACGCTCGACTTCATCGGCCTCGGTCCGACCGACGGCATGTCGCTCGGCTTGATGATGAACAACGCCGTCCAGTGGAGCGCCCTGGCGCTGGGGCTGTGGTGGTGGTTCATCCCGCCCGGGATCGGCATCACCGCGATCGTCGGCGCGCTGTACGTGATGAACGTCGGCCTCGACGAGATCTTCAACCCCAAGCTCCGGGAGACGTGAGCGATGAGCCTGCGCGTTACGGACCTGCGCGTCTACTACCGCACGCTGGCCGGTGACGTGAAGGCGCTTGACGGCGTCACGTTCGGGATCGCGGACGGCGAGATCATGGGCCTTGCCGGCGAATCCGGCTGCGGCAAGTCGACGCTCGGGAACAGCCTGGTGCGCCTGAACGGCCGCATGCGCCTCGTCGCCGGCAGTGTCGAGCTGGATGGCGCGCCGCTCCCCATCGCAAACGTGGCCTCCATGGACGAGTTCCGGTTCAGGGAAGTCTCGATCGTGCCGCAGTACGCCATGAGCGCCCTCAACCCGACGCGCAAGATCGGGAAGATGACGGCCGAGCTCGTCGAGTCGCGGGGCGTTGCGTACCGTGACGTGCTGCCCGAGCTGGAACGCCGGCTGGACCTGGTCGGCCTCTCCCGTGACGTGCTCAGGCGCTACCCCATCGAGCTCTCCGGCGGTATGAAGCAGCGCATGGTGATGGTCATCTCCACGCTGCTCAACCCGTCGCTCCTCGTCGCCGACGAGATCACCTCCGCGCTCGATGTCTCCACCCAGCGCGCGGTCGCCGAGACGCTCGTGGGCTTCCGCGACAACGGGTTCGTCAAGAGCACGATGGTGATCACCCACGATGTCTCGATCCTGTACCAGATCGCCGACTCGATCCTGGTGATGTACGCCGGCAAGCTCGCCGAGAAGGCCTCGACGGAGGAGATCGTGCGGCGACCCCGGCACCCGTACACCCGGTTGCTGATCTCCTCGCTGCCCGAGGTCGGTGCGCGGTACGTGGAGAAGAAGCTCGTCGGCATTCCCGGCAGCCCGCCCTCGCTGCTCGATCCACCCGCCGGCTGCCGCTTCCGGGAGCGCTGCCCGCTGGCCTCGGCGAGGTGCCTGGAGGAGCCGCCGTTCAGAGAGCTCGCCCCCGGACACAGCGCGGCGTGCTGGGAGACGGCGGCCTAGAACGATGCTCACGCTCGACCGAGTCTGGAAGGTCTACCGCATCGGCGCCTTCGGCGGCGAGGAGCTTCCGGCCGTGCGCGATGTCTCGTTCGACGTCCGTCCCGGCGAGGTCGTCTCGCTCATCGGCGAGAGCGGCAGTGGGAAGAGCACGATCGGCAGGATGATCCTGCGCCTGATCTCCACGACCCGGGGATCCATCCGCTTCCAGGACGCCGACGTGGCGTCCCTGCGGGGTGGTGCGCTCAAGGAGTACTACCGCAAGGTCCAGGGCGTGTTCCAGGATCCCTTCAGCTCGTACAACCCGATCTTCAAGGCCGACCGCGTGTTCGCGCTCATCCGCGAGGAGTACTTCCCCGGCGTCAGCGACGCGGAATGGAACGGACGGGTCGATGCGTCGCTCGAGGCGGTGGGGCTGAATCCCGAGCAGGTGCTGCACAAGTACCCGCACCAGCTGAGCGGCGGGCAGCTGCAGCGCCTCCTGATCGCCCGCGCGCTGCTCCTCGACATCGAGCTGCTGGTGGCGGACGAGATCATCAGCATGCTCGACGCATCGACGCGGGTCGACGTCCTGAACCTCCTGGGGGACTTGAAGGCGCGCGGCCTCGGGATCCTCTTCATCACGCACGACCTCTCGCTGGGCAACTACATCAGCGAGCAGACCGTGATCCTGCGCCGGGGCCGCGTGGTGGAGATGGGCGAGACGGCCAGGGTGTTCGGGAACCCGGTCCATCCCTACACCAGGATGCTCATCGCATCCGTCCCGCACCTGGACTGCCGCTGGACGCCGGGCAGCTTCGGGACGGAGGACCGGACCGACGGCCGACGCTGTCTGTATCACGAGATCTACCCGCGCGTGCCCGGTTCCCCGCCAGGCGCGACGCAGGACGTGCCCGCCCTGGCGGCGGTGGAAGACGGGCACTTCGTCGGCTGCTTCGAGCTCGAGGGCGAGCCGCCCTGCTGAGGGCCCACCCTGCGCCTCTCTCTCCCGGGCGCCTGTCTGCGCGCCCATCTCCCTCCCGAGCGCCTGTCTGCGCGCTGAGGGTCCGTCCCCGTAACCCGATCGACAGGCACGCCCGCCCAGACTGCCGGCATGCACAGCGAGTCGAACCGCCGGGTGTCCGTGCTGCTC
>JBJKRK010000090.1:0-5869 GCA_046704705.1 Candidatus Limnocylindrales bacterium
AGCCCGCGCTGCGCTCGGCGTTGCTGGCTGACCCGGGCGCCGTGGTTGGTCGGGCGGGCGACGGGGTCGCCGCGATCGCGCTGGCGCGGGAGGCGCTCGCACTGGCGGAGCGTGCCGGGGACCGACCGGGCATCGCCCGCGCGTGTCAGGTCCTCGGGTGGCTCGCGCGAGGCGAGGGCGACCTCGATGCGGCGCGCGACCTTCTCGAACGCGCCCTCGAGGCATCAGCCGATGCTCCCGACCCCGGGCTGCGGATCGCGGCGCTGAACACGCTGGCCCTCACGCTGGCGACGATCGGCGAGCGTGACCGGCCGATCGCCTTCACGCTCGAGGCCCTCGAGCGCTGCGAGCGCATGGGCGACCGGCACCGCCAGGCGGCCCTCGAGAACAACCTTGCCGACCTACTCCGTGCCGCGGGCAGACGCGACGAGGCGATGGTCCACCTGAAGCGGGCGGTGGCGATCTTCGCCGACGTCGGAGGCGGCCCGGGCGTGCTCGAGCCGGAGATCTGGAAGCTCGTCGAGTGGTGACGCCCGACCACGACTTGCGGCACACATGAATTCCGGACGGCGTGAGCCGGCTCAGTGGCTGGCGGCCACCGTCCGCCGCGCGGCCATGCGCGGTGACGGTTTCTCCCGATCGGCGGCAACTCGGTGCAGGTCGGCTGCCGGACAAGCAGCCACGATCAGAGTAGTGTGTGAGTCACACACAGATCCGTGAAGTCCCGAGGTGGCCGTGGTGCTCACCCGCGGGCACTGACGGAGGAGGCCGACGATGACGATGCATGCGCAGGGCACGTTCCACAACACCGGTTGGGACGAGGCGCCGGTGGACGCGGGCGGATCCACCGCTGGCGCGAAGGTGACGCGGGCGCGCATCGGCCAGCGCTTCAGCGGTGACCTCGAGGCCGATGGGGTGTGGGACGCGGTGATGTGCTACCGAGCGGACGGTACGGCGGTGTACACGGGCTACCTGCGCCTCGAGGGGCAGCTCGGCGAGCGTACCGGGAGCGTCGTCATGGAGGCGCGTGGAAGCTACGACGGGGCGGTGGCAAGGAGCACCTGGTCAGTCGTTCCCGGGACCGCGACGGGCGGGTTGGCAGGCCTTCGGGGGGAGGGGAGTGCGGCGGCGCCGCACGGACCGGACGGCACGTACGCGTTCGACTATGAGCTCGACTGAACCGGTTCCCGCGGCCCAGCCGTCCGGCTCCGGTCAGCCCGCGAACCTGCTGGGCGCGCTCGCCCTGCGGATCACCGACGAGATGTCGGCCGCGGTCGTCCGGGTCGGGGCGAGCTCTGACTCGTCCGCCGCCGCGCTCTCGGCCATGCTCCACTTCCTGGACGCTCCCTCGATCGACCTGCTCCGGCGGGTGCTTGGCCTCACCTCGTCGGGTGCGGTACGGCTCGTCGACCGCCTGGTGGATGCCGGCGATGCGGTGCGCGGGTCCGGTCGGGACGGGCGCGAGACATCGGTGCGGCTCACCCCGGCGGGCCGGGCGCGCGCGGAACGCGTGGCTGCGGCACGGGGCGGGGTACTGGCCGACGCGCTCGCGGGCCTCTCTCCCGAGGAGCGCACCACCTTCGGGTTGCTCGCGGGGAAGATCCTGGCCGGGATGATCCGCCCGCCTGGTGCCGTGCGCTGGACCTGCCGGTTGTGCGACACCGCTGCCTGCGGTCGCGCGGCGGGCCGCTGCCCGGTGGCCAATGCCGCGTTCGAGCGACATCCACAGGCGTGACCGGCGAAGGCACCTATCCGACCCCTGCGCCATTCCGTGGCCCCTCGGGCGCAGATGGCGCCAATGGCCGCACGTCCGTCAGAGCCGCAGAACGTTCGACTGTCGGAATGCCGGGATCCCGCACTTGAGGGGCGCTCAGGTGGTCGAACGTTCGGCGTTCGAGCCGGCCACCAAGGGCGAGCTCGATCGCTTCGTGCAGCTCGAGCGAGGCGCCGCGCCGTTCGCTCTCGGCCAGGTGCCGGCTCTCCAGTTCTGCGCCGAGCGCGCGTTTCAGGTCCTCGACCGCAGCTGACTCGTGCGGCGCCCGTGCCAGGACGAGCTTCCGTCGCCCGGCTGTCCCGGCGGCCAGCAGCAGCGCCGAGCGATCGCGGGCACCGAGCCGATGCTCCAGCACGGCCAGGAGATCGAGCGTGCTCGCCATGCCGCCCAGGTTGCCGGCTTCGAGGCTCCGCAGCGCAACGGACACTGCCAGCTCGCGCGCCGCCTCGACATCGGTCTCGGCCAGCCTGGACCAGGCCAGCAGCTGCGGCGCGAGCAGGAGTACCGGCCAGGCAGGCGGTCTGGAGGCAAGGGAACGGGCCTCTTCGGCGCACGCAGTCGCCTGCTCGAGCTTGCCCTGTGCCAGCGCCGCCATTCCCCGCCAGAGCACGGTCAACGCGTGGATCGCACGCATGCCGTGCGGGGCGAAGAGCGGAATTCCCTCGGCCAGGAGTCGTTCGGCTGCAAGCAGGTCGCCGCGGTACAGCGCCGCCTGGCCGCGCACGCAGAGGCCGAGCCCCCGGAGGTGATCGTCGTCACGGGCGGCTGCGACTGCGAGCATGCGCAACGCCAGGCGTTCGCCCTCGTCCGTGTCGCCCATCCAGGTACGGACCGCGGCCAGGTTGACGAGCGGGGCGAGTTCGTACGCTCCGCTCTCGGTCCGGGCGGCAGCCGCGAGACTCGCCTCGAAGGCCTCCGATGCCCGCAGCATCTCGCCGCGCGTGCCGCGGTTGTTGCCCAGCTCGTTCAGCGCGCGCGCCTCGCACGCAGGGTCGCCGCTGGCGCGTGCCTGCTCCAGGGCGACGGCGGTCAGGCGATCGGCACGGGCCTGCTCGCTCCGATTGCTCGCGTTCCAGGCGGCCTGCGTCAGGAACTCGGCCGTCGTCGCCGGCGATGCGCCCTCGACGGCCGCGAGCGCCCGCTCGAACCACTGCGCCGCCCGCTCGACCTGGCCGATGTGGTCCCAGTACTGTCCGAGCGGCCCGGCGAGCGCGGCGACGTCCTCCCCGGCTCGCTTGTGGATCAGCCAGGTCAGTGCGGCCGCCAGGTTCGCCTCCTCGACCTCGTAGGTGCGCAGTATCCGTGCGTCCGCGCGCCCCAGGCGCATCGGAGAGCGCCGCGCGATGTCGACGAACACCCGTGCGTGCGCGGCACGCAGCTCCTCCCGCATCGAGCCGGCCTCGACGAGCGAGCGTGCGTACTGCCGAACAGGCTCGAGCAGCGTGTACCTGACCTCCGCGCCCTGGCGGACGACGTCCACGAGCGAGACCTCGACCAGGCGGGTGAGCGGGGCGAGCACCGTTACCTCTGGGGCATCGACGACGGCCGCCAGCGTTTCGAGCGTCCAGCCCCCGCGGAAGACCCAGAGGCGCTCGAACAACTTCCGCGCGTCGCGTCCGAGCATCCCCAGGCTCCAGTCGAACGCCGCCCGCAGCGTCGCGTGACGGCCCTTCCTGCCGCGGGTCCCGCGGCCGAGATCGGGCATCGCCGAGCTGACGCTGGCAGCCAACCGATCGAGCGGCATGACCGTCAGCTGGGCCGCCGCGAGCTCGATCGCGAGCGGGATCCCGGCAAGCGCGTGCACGATCTCATCGACGCCGGGCCAGGTCTCATCGTCGATCGCGAAGTCCGACACGACGTCGCGTGCGCGAGCCTCGAAGAGTGCAGCGGCATCGGCATGACGGTCGTGCTCCAGGCAACCGTCGCCTTCCGGGCGGCCTTCGAGCTTCATGGGCAGGACGCGATAGATGGCCTCCCCGGGAATGGCGAGGCGCTCGCGGCTGGTTGCGAGGACGCGCAGCTCCGGACATCGGCCGAGCAGGATGGACACGAGCTCGGCGGACCCCTCGACGAGGTGCTCGCAGTTGTCCAGGACGAGGAGGCAGGGTGCCTGGCCGAGGTCGTGCACGAGCGCGTCCAGCTCAGAGACAGGCGCCGGACGGGCGGATCCGAGCGCGGCCCGGATGGCCCCTGCGAGGTCATCGTTCGCGCCGATGACGCTCAGGTCGACGAACCACGCACCGCCCGGGAGGATGCCGGCTGCACGCCGCGCGGCCTCGATGGCCAGTCTCGTCTTGCCACGCCCGGCGCCCCCGACGAGCGTGACGAGGCGAGTCCGCCGAAGGATGTCCAGAACCTCGCCGAGCTCTCGTTCCCGTCCGATGAAGCTCGTTTGCAGCGGGGGAAGCCCGGCATCCCGGGGCCGGAGGTCGAGTCCGGGCTCCTGGCGCAGAATGCGCTGCTCGAGGCGCTGCAGTTCGGGCCCGGGGTCGAGGCCGAGCTCATCCCGCATCCTGCGGCGCACCGCCCGGTACGCGCCGAGCGCGTCCGATTGCCTGCCGGCACGGTACAGGGCGAGCATGAGCTGCGCCCAGAGTCGCTCCCGGTGTGGGTAGCGCTCGGTCGCTTCCGTCAGTTCGGGGATGAGCTCGGTGTGCCGTCCCAGCCGCAGTGCGGCCTCCGCGTGCAGCTCGGTCGCCTGAAGGCGCAGCTCTTCCAGGCGCCGGATCTCCGGCTGGAGGAACTCACGGTAGCGGAGGTCGTCGTACGGGTCGCTTCGCCAGAGCGCGAGCACGGCCGCAATCGTCTCGGCCGCTGACGCGACCTCGCCGGCGCGCAGCGCGCGTTCGGCGGCACGCAAGCCTTCCTCGAAGCGCTGGCTGTCGATGCATCCGGGGGCGGCGCGCAGCACGTACCCCCCGGCGGCCGTCACGATGGTGCCCTGCCCCAGGAGCTTGCGCAGCTGTGAGACGTGGACGCGCAGGGTGTCTTCGGCCCGCCCGGGCGCGTCGCCGGCCCACAGCGTCTCGACGAGCACGTCGTTCGCGACGGGCAGGTTCACCCGCAGGAGGAGCGCCCCAAGCAGGGCACGGTGGGTCGGCGAGCGCAACTCGACCGTCGAGCCATCTCGCTCGACCGACAGCGGTCCGAGGACGCGGAACCGCAGGCCCATGACCCTCCCAGCCTGGCCTACCGGCGACTTTAGCTCGCCTTTAGGTGCCGATCTCATTGTCTCCCGTGTGTCACGCCTATCGGGAGACGGCGGCACGTGTGGTGCGGGTGCCGCCCCGGCGCAACCCGGGGATTCGCGTCGGGGTGACGGCCGGAGCCTGGCGAGGTGACCTGGGCGGTTCGCCCAGCAGACCCGGTAGGCAGGAACGAAGGAGGGTAACAACGGTGAGATACGCTCTCGAACTTCGACATGCCCTGGCGGCCCTGCTCGCCGCCTCCCTGTTGATCGGCACCGCGGCTACCGGCGCGTTCGCGGCGACCGATGTCTGCGCCCGCGCCGATGCGTGCGTGAACGTCACGTCGCCGTTCACGCTGCCTGGCGACGGCGGTCGGATGTGGACGGATCAGCACGGCGGCACGCACGGCCGGGACATTCCCATCGACGCCGCACTCACGGACGGCTCGGGACCGGCAGGGACGCTGCACTACGACTTCAGCTTCAACCTGAGCGCCGACGGAACGAGCAGCACGGCCTGGTGCGACTTCACGATGGACCTGCACGGGTATGGCACGTTCACCGGGAGATGCAACGGCACGCTCGTTGCCGGCCAGATCGTCGGGCACGGTGACGGAGCGACGCTCGACGGCACGTACGTGCTCGAGCCGGGCGGCTACCTGGGATTCGGCCCGTACGATCTCCAACTCGGACTCAGCAATCGCTAGCGCGTTCCAGCGATCCTCGCCGGGCGGCGCGGACGCCGCCGAGCGCCGCCCGGACTCGAACGAGACATCGGATCGGACGGCCGGAGCCCTCCGAAGCAGGTTCGCACGAGCTCGTCCCGACACGGGCTCGCTCCGGATGGGGCCGAATGGCACTTGGGTACGTGTGGCGTGTCGGAGTCTGCTCCTAATTGCTATGCAACA
>JBJKRK010000091.1:0-25102 GCA_046704705.1 Candidatus Limnocylindrales bacterium
TGCACGGCCTGTGGACGGAGCCCGACGGGTGGACGTACGAGGGCCGGTTCTGGCGCGTGCGTGGGAGCCGGTTCGTTCCCCGGCCGGTGGAGCGCGCGGGGCGCCGCCACCCGAACCTGATCGTCGGCGGCGGCGGCCGGACACGCACCGCGCACCTTGCCGCCAGGTATGCGGACGAGTTCAACTTCTCCTCGGGCGACCCCGATGCGGCGCACGCGGCCTTCGAGCGCGTTCGCGCGGCGTGCGTGGAGGTCGGCCGCGACCCCGCGTCGCTGACGTATTCGACGCAGGTGGGTGTGCTGGTGGCGACGAGCCCCGATGAGCTGCGCCAGCGAACCGAGGCGCTGCTCCGGCTCGTGGGACGCGGCGGCGGCGACGCGGCGGCATTCCTCGCCGAGCGGCGCTCACGCTGGATCATCGGGACGCCAGACGAAGCGCTCGAACGGGTGGCCGCGTTCGGGGGGGCCGGCGCGGAGCGGCTCGTGTTGCAGACGCTGCTGCCGCACGACCTGGACATGCTTCGCTTGATCGGGGAAGCACTCATCCCGCCGGCGGCGACGATGTGACCGCCCGGCAACGCCAGCACGCTGCCGGACGGAGCGGCGACACTCCGCCGGCACCACGGGCCTGTCGGGCCCGTCTGTCCGCCGGATCCGCGCGTTGCCCGCGTGGTGCCCAGACCGTGCGGGCCCGAGTGGTGCCCGCGCATTGCGCAGTCCGCGCGTTGCCTGGACCCTCCGGGACGGCCGCGTGCCCGGGCCAGTCGATCTACCCGATCCACCCCGCGCGCCGCAGCGGCCAGTAGCGTGCCCACGGCCGCCCGATGACCCGACCGGGCGGGACGGCACCGAAGGCGCGTGAGTCGGTCGAGTGTTCCGTCGCATCGCCCACGACGAACAGGTCGCCGTCGGGCGCGACGGCCGCGACGCGCTTGATGAGCCAGCGCTGTTCCTCGCGGGGGTCCGGGACCACGACCAGCTCGCCCGCCCGCGGGCTCCGATGCGCATACCCCTCCGGGTCGACGAGGAGCCACTCGCCCGGCCGCAGCTGCGGGGTCATGCTGTCGCCGACGACGGCCACGCGCCAGCGCCAGCTGCGGCGAACCCGTGCGGCGACGGGGAGTGCGGCCAGCGTCACCGCCGAAGCGACCAGCCCGACCCTGAGGCCGGATTCGAAGCGGGCGCGAGGGAAGATGACCTCCCTGGCGCCCGCGCGCATGGTCCTTGGGCCGGGGCGCCTGTTCAGGCCTCCCGGATCTCCCACTGCATCTGGTTCAGATTGGTCCGGTTGGTGTTCGCCGCGATCACGTGGGCCTTGGCCCCCTTGGTCGCCCAGAAGAGCACGGCGAAACGATCCACCAGTCGCTCGAGCTCGGCGGCGGCCTCGACGTCGACGCTCTGCTTGCACTTGCCGGCCTGCTTGAGGGCCTTCCAGGTGAGATCGTGGAGCTCGGGGTACTTCTCCAGGTGCTCGGGCTTGAAGTAGTCACTCCAGATGATCTGCAGCTCGCGCTTGACGGTCTCTGCGTGCTGCTCCTTGACCTGGACGCAGCGGATCATCTTGTTGCGGTCCTGCGGGTCGGTCGATCCCGCCGGGATCTGGTTGATCAGCTCGACCATGCGGGCGACGGTCCGGGCGGAGATCTGCGCGACCGCGGGGTCGTAGATCCCGCACGGGATGTCGCAATGGGCGTGGACGGTGTGCCGCGGCGCAAGAGCGGCCAGGAGGCGTTCACGAAGCACGGGCGTAGCTCCTTCCGACTGCCTGGTACAAGTGTTACGACGCAATTGTGCCGCGTTCCATCGGGAGGCGCAGCCGGCGCGCCCTCGGTGCGCGGAATCCGCGCCGGCACCGCCCGGTGCGCACGATCGACGCCGCGGCCCTCGATCGTCGCCCCGCGACCAGGCGGCAGCGGCGCGGTATGGACGGGTATGATGCGCCGGTGAACGAACGCAGCGCGTCCGCTGCCGGCGCCGTCTGTCCATTCGTCGCGTTCGAAGACGACCGGGATCGGCGGTCCGCCCTGCCTGACCACCGCCACCGTTGCTTCGCCGAGTCGGCCGCCGCACCGCGAGCCCTGGCGCATCAGCAGCACTACTGCCTGGCTGCCGCGTTCCCCAGCTGCCCGACCTTCACCGATTGGGCGCGCCGCGAGGCCGCGCTGCCGGTCGAGTCCGACGCATCCGCGTCGGCGCTGCTGGCCGAGATGGCTGACGCCCCGGCACCGCCCGCCACCGGCGCACGGGACTGGGCAGCGCCCCCGCCCTGGGTCCAGGGCGCCCAGGCGGACGGAGAGCAGCTGGGGGCATTCGAGGAAGCGGCTGTCAGCGGGCAGGTAGAGCCGGAGCGGCGACCCGCGGGGGACGCGTTCCGGTCACCGAACGATGGTGAACGGTTCGCCGCGCTTCCGGGCGGCGAACCGGGTCAGGACGAGGACGATGAAGCGGGTCTCGCCGGCGACGAGCGCGTGGCAGCGCGGCCGCCGGAGGGCTCTCGGCCAGTGCCCTCCTTCCTCGCGGGCCGCGAGGCCGGACGGCACGACGCGGGTCGCCGCGAGCCCATCGATCCGGTGCCGCCCCGGGACGAGGAACCGAGTCGCGAGCGTCCGGCGCGGACCGCGCCGACGCGGCGAGGTACCGGCTCGGGCGCCGGTGTCGCGGCTCGGACATCCGGCGGTCCCGCGCAAGCTCGCCCGGCTGCAGGGCTGAGGCGTGAGCGCCGCGAGCCCGCGGCGCCAGCCTGGGAGCACGCCAGACGGGACGAGGCATATCCGACGCTGCGCACCCGCGTGGGGGTGCCGGAGATCCCCCGGCTCGGCCTTGCCGCCATCGCGCTGGTGGTGGCAGCGGCGGTGTTGTTCTTCCTGCCCACGTTCCTGGCCGGGCCGTCGACGCCGGCGGTCACGCCGGCGCCGTCCGCCAATCCCTCCGCCGCGGCCTCGGCTTCCCTCGCGCCGGCGACACCGGCCGCTCCGACGCCAACCCAGTACACCGTGGCCTCCGGCGACACGCTCTCGGGGATCGCGAAGCGCTTCGGGGTCACCGTCAGCGAGATCCTGGCTGCCAACCCACAGATCAAGGATCCCAACAAGATCGCGATCGGCGACCAGATCACCATCCCGCCCAAGGCGACGCCCGTTTCCGTCGCCCCCGCGGCCAGCGGTCCGCCGCCCTCGAGCAGCAGCCTGCCCTGACCCGCCGCGTCGACGTCAGGCAGGCGCCAGGTTGATTGCCGTGATCTTCCCGGCTTCCACGCGAAAGGTGGCGTCAAGATGCTGCGACTGCACGCCCGGACGCACCACCAGCAGGTCGCACTCGTAGTTCGCGCCCGTATCCCGGATGTTTGCCGGGACCATCTTGAAGCCCTTGTCGGCGCGCAGGAACCAGCCGCCCACCTGGTCGCTGCCACGGAGCGTCCGAACGTTCCCGGCCACGTGGACGCGCAGCTCGGCGTGGTCGTCCAGGAGGGCGACGGCCGCCTCGCGCGCACCCGCGTTCAGGTGCTCGAAGAAGATCTCCATCGTCTCCGCGGCTCCCATGGCGTCAGGAGTGTACGCGGTTCATCGGCGCGTGTGCGGCCGGGCGCCGGTGGCAGGGCCGTCCCGCGAGTGCCCATCTCGAGGGTCGAGCTGTGCGTACGCGCGCCGCATGACCGTGGCACCGACCTCCGCCGGCAGCGCCACCCCAGCGGCCGCGATCTCCGGCGGAATGTGCGCCGCGTGCCCCTCGATGGCCGCGGCCGCGACTGCGTCGAGAAGCCCCCGCTGACTCTCCAGCGATCCGCGGTCGACGAGATCGCCGTGGCCCGGCACGATGCGCCGGCGATCTGCTGCCCCTCCCGCGAGCTCCAGCAGCCGCCCCACGCTTGCCGGCCAGTCGAGCGGGAAGCTGTCCTCGAACGACGGCGGCGCCCCCTCCTCGAGCAGGTCCCCCGCGAAGACGACGCCCGCATCCGGCACCAGCACGATGAGGTCGCCATCGGTGTGTCCCCGCCCGAGGTAGCGCAGCTCGACGCTCCTCTGGCCCAGGTCGAGTGTGACGGAGGTGTCCACCAGACGGCCGGGTGGCGTGACCCGAACCGTCGCGAGCGCCGCCGCCTCGTCCGGCATCCACGTAAGCGCAGCGGCGCGCTGTGCTTCGCCCTGGACCCGGAGCGCCCGTGCGCAACGCCGGTGACCCCAGATCATGGTGCGCGGGAAGCACTCGTTCCCGAAGGTGTGATCGAAGTGGCAGTGCGTGTTGACCACGAACCGCAGGGGCAGCCGCGTGAGGTCGCCAAGGTCGTCGAGCAACTCGCGCGTGCCCGCGGGCGTCGGCCGCGTGTCGATCAGGAGCGCGGCGTCGGTCCCCAGCACGAGGCCGACGTTCTGGTCGAGCAGGGCGTGTCGACGCCGGAACACTCCCGGACCCAGCGCCTGCCAGGCGACGCCCCCGGGATCGAGGTCAGAAGCCGCCACCCGCACCCCCACCGCCGGCGGCCCCGCCGCCGCCGAATCCCCCGGAACCGCCCGAAGAGGGAGTGGCCCCGATCGATCCGATCGCGGCGAACATCCCACCCACGTCCGGCAGGGCGGAGCCTGCCAGAAGGCCGCCCGCATCGAGGCTCGTGGCCCCTGCCTGGGCCACGTACCAGCCGGGGAACCACGCGCCGATGGTCTCACCGGTGCGCGCATCCTCGAGGCTGCGGCGGAGCACGGTCTCGACGTCGCGTTGCAGCCCGAGGGCGACGCCCCACACGAGCGCCTGGTCCGGTGTCTCGATCCACGGCAGGGCGTGGCTGTCCACCACGTGTTGCATGGAGCGCGCCTGCTCCAGCAGCTTCTGCAGCGTCCGGCGGTACGCCGCGAGCATCGCCCGGAGCATCGCGCCGCTCAGCGTGCGCGCCGGCATCACCCAGGCGCCCATCGTCGTGGCGATGCCGGCAACGAGGAGCGCCCCGCCTGCGAGCGCGGCGCCGCTGCTCGGCAGTGCCAGTCCGCTCAGCAGCACGCCAGCCGCGATGACGCACTCGACCACGCCGCGCAGCGCCCAGTCGCGCACGACGATGCTGGGCTCGGCAGCGAACCAGCCGGCCGCCAGGGCCGCCTGCTCGAGCTCGGACGAGTACACGCGTTCCTTGCCCCCGAGCCCGACGAGCTCATCGGGCTCGATGTAGCCGCCCGGTTCGCCGGCCAGCTCGCGCAGTGCCTGCAGGAGCGTGCGCTCCGGCCGCCCGAGCGGCGGGCGGGGCCCGGGCGCCAGTCTCGCATCGGGGTCGGGGTGCATGAGCCAGACGCCCACACGCGCGTCGTCCTCGCGCTGGAAGCGAACCTCGCCCCGGCTCGCCAGGTCGACCAGGCCGGTGGTGAGCGCGTGTCGCGTCGAGCGGCCATCGTGGACCAGCGCGGCCAGGGCGGCGGTGCAGCCGGGCGGCGGGCCCGGCATGAGGACCGATGGATCGTCGACGTAGACGGGGTCGCGCCCGTAGCGGAGCCAGTGGAAGACCCAGTAGGCGACGAACAGGGCCGCGAGCAGGATGCCCGCGATGCCGATGACCGCGTTGAGCTGTCGGGCCGTGGCGAGGGCATCCGCGTGGGCCGGGGTCGCGGCGGCGTCCACCCGGTCGAGCGCCGCGAGCAGCGCGCCGTCCATGTCGCCCCGCTGCAGGGCGGGCAGCATGTCTTCCTGGAAGATCGCCTGTCGCTCGCCGTCACCGAGGAACGTGGCCCGGAATCCCGAGCCGGCGAAGAGCTGCACCTGCCCGTGGCGCAGCGATCGATCCAGGTCGAACAGGATCACCAGCCCGTCGTCGAAGCCGCGCCTCCCGACGCCCCACTGGTCCATCAGCGCCCGGGCATCCGCTTCGGCACGCGCCGGCGTGTTGCTCTCCGGCTTCACCTGTGTCAGGACGACCACCTGCGCCCCCGTACGCGTTTCGATCGCCTGGATGGTGGCCTCGGACTGCTGCACGGCCTGGCCCGAGAAGACTCCGGCGAAGTCGTACACGTACTGTCCCGCGCTCGGGCTCGGATATGGGGGACCCGCCGCCGGCGAGTCGGCCCGCGCGGACGCCCCCATGATGCACAGCCAGGCTGCCGCCGCGGCCAGTATCGACGCTGCGACCAGCCAGACGCGGCCAGCCGCCGACATGCGCACGCCTGCGCGCACTGCCTTCCTCCCTCGCTCTCCTTCTTCCCTCCGGCATCGGGTCCGCGGCGACGCCTTCCTTCTCCGCGGCCCCGTCCTCTGCGGCACCGTCGGAGTCGGACGCAGACCGCTGCCCGCAGGGCGATGCGACCGTTCCCTGCCAGTTTCCTCGCCTGTCAAGCGCCCGGCACGTGCTCCTCGACGCGGATCCTGCGCACAAGCTCGGCCGCGAGTTCGTACCGGCCGAAGCTCGGCATGACGTACACGCCCTGTACCTGCGGGCCGAGCTCCCGGACGAGCTCCACTGCCAGCTCGAGCCCGAGCTGCGCGCCTTGCTGCCCTGCCGCGCGCAACGCCGAGCGGACCGGCTCCGGGATCGAGATTCCGGGGACCTCGTTGTGCAGGAACTCGGCGTGGCGGGCGCTGTGGAGCGGCAGCACCCCCAGCAGCACCGGCCGCGGCAGCAGGCGCTCCCCCCAGCGGGCGGCCGCGCGGTCCAGCAGATGCTCCCATTGCGCGGTCGCGTAGATGGGCTGCGTCATGATCAGGTCCGCGCCTGCCGCCACCTTCGACTCGAGCCGCTCGAGCTCATGGTCGAGGTCGGCCGCGGTGGGATCGAGCGCGCAGGCGACAGTGAAGCCGGCGGGGGCGCCGATCGGGCTGCCGGCCTGGTCTTCGCCCCGGTTCAACCGCCGCAGGATCGCGATCAGGCCGATCGAGTCGACATCCCATACGCCGCTGCCCGAGGGATAGTCCCCTGCGCGCGCGGGATCGCCGGTCAGCGCCAGGATGTTCCGAACCCCGAGCGCGTGTGCCCCGAGGAGCTCCGACTCGAGCGCCATCAGGTTGCGGTCCCGGGTTGTCAGGTGCACCAGCGTCTCGAGCCCGATGTCACGCTGGATCGCGAAGGCGACGGCCATGGCTCCCATGCGGACGCGGGCCATCGCGCTGTCGCTGACGTTCACCAGGTCCGCCCCCGCCTCCTGCAGCAGGCGGGCGGCCTGCAACGTGCGCTCGATGCGCACGGAGCGCGGTGGATCGATCTCGACGCTGACGACGAAGTGCCCCGTGGCGAGCCTGCGGGCGAGCGCGGTGGGCGGCAGGGATTCCGTCTGCGTCGGCGGATCCTGCGGCGCTGTTCGCGGCACGCCGGACCCGGGCAGCCAGTCCGGCGCTGCGGCGACTCGTGACCGACCAGCCGCCTCGCGTGCGCCGGGGAACGCGCCGGCGGCATCCGCGGTGCCTGTGCGTTCACCGGCCAGGCGGTCGATCGCCTCGCGCATCGCCGCGATGTGGGCGGGAGTCGTGCCGCAGCAGCCGCCCAGGATTCCGGCGCCCGCCGACAGGAACCGCTCCACCGCCTCGCCCAGGTAGGCCGGGTCTGCGGCGTAGACGAAGCGGCCCTCGATGCGGCGGGGCAGGCCGGCATTGGGCATGATCGAGCGTGCCTGGCCCCAGGGCTGCATGCGGGTGACCGCCTCCAGGCAGGTCTCCGGACCGACCCCGCAGTTCACGCCGAGAACATCGACCCCGGCAGACGCGAGCGCCCGCGCCGCAACCTCGGGCGTGCTGCCATCGGCGGCGACGAGGTCGTCGCCGAAGGTCAGCTCCGCCACGATGGGGAGGTCGCACAGTTCCCGGGTCGCCGCCACCGCCACGAGGAGCTCTTCCAGGCGACCGAACGTCTCGAGGACGAACAGGTCGACGCCGCCTTCCAGGAGTCCCTCGAGCTGCTCCCTGAAGACCTCCATCGCCAGCGCTCGTGCGGGGCCAGAGGCATCCCGGACCGGCGACTCGAGCGGTCCGACGGAGCCCGCAATGAGGACGTCGCGGCCGCTCACGTCGCGAGCCTCGCGCGCGAGCTGCGCCGCGCGGCGGTTCAGCGGCGCTACCTCTCGCTCTAGGCCGAACGACGCCAGCCGGAGGCGGTTGGCGCCGAACGAGCACGTCTCGATCGCGTCCGCGCCCGCCTCGATGTACTCGCGATGGATCTGCTCGACCAGGGCTGGGCGGCGCACCACGAGCTCGTCGAGTGAGGCGCGCTGCGGGATACCGCGGCTGAAGAGGAGCGTGCCCATGGCGCCGTCGAACAGCAGCGGCCGCCGGGCCAGGCGCGCCGCAACGGTGGCACGGGCATCCGAGGCGGTCGGCTCGCCCGGCACGGTCCGCTCACCTCCGGGGGGCGGCTCGCCCGTGGCGATGGCCTCACCCGGGGCGCTCACCTCACCCGGGGCGCTCGTCTCACCCGGGGCGTTCCGCTCCGGCCGATCGTCCTGCTGGCGCATGGCCCCGCTCAGACCCGCAGGCCGAGGACCTTCTTCTGGCCGAGCATGACGCTGAGCGCCAGCGCCACCACGCTGATGACGATCGACGCGAGGAAGGCCGCCCACACGACGTCGACCGTGAACGCACCTTCCGGCCAGCGGTCGATGGTGAACCCGAGCCGGAGCTGGCTGCTGAAGTACGCGACGAGCAGCACCATCCCGGTGTTGATGATGAGCCCCGCGAGGCCCATGGTCAGCAGCGTCACGGGCAGGCTGAGCAGCTTCACGATCGGCTTCAGGTACGTGTTCACGGCACCGAAGATCAGCGCGATGAGCGCGAGCTTCCACCAGTTCTCCAGGTTCGGTCCCAGGTCGAATGCGAGCCCGGGCACGAGCTGGACGGCCGCCAGGATGGCTGCCGCGTTGATCGCGAGCTTGATGACGAACTCGACCATCGGCTACCTCCCTCACCGCGACACCGGCGGGCCGATTGCGACCGGCCCCGCCGCCATTCTATGCGCCGTCCCGACAGATCCGGCGGTCCGCCGGCCCGGCCGCAGGTCCCGGAACGGCAGCTCCGGCGCGTCCCCCGTACGATGCGTTGAGCGCTGGCAAGGAGCACACACATGCAATTCGGCCTGATCCTTCCCACCTATCCCGAAGGCGCAAGCCCCGAGGGGATCGCCGCGGCCGCTGCGACGGCGGAACGCCTCGGATGGCGCGATTGCTGGGTGACCGACCACGTGTTGCTCGGGCGCGCCGACGCGCCACCGTACACGCACATCTACGAAGCCATCGCCACGCTCGCCTACATCGCTGCCCGGACGTCGCGCATCCGGCTGGGGAGCAGCGTGCTCGTGGTACCGCAGCGCAGCGCCGTCGTGCTGGCCAAGCAGCTCGCGACGATCGACAGCCTGAGTGGTGGGCGCCTCATCGCGGGCGTGGGGGTGGGCTGGAGCGAGGGCGAGTTCGGCAACCTCGGCTTCGCGGACCGCTTCCATCGCCGCGGCGCGTATCTCGACGAGGCGATCCGCCTGTTCCGGCACCTCTGGTCAGGAAGCCGGGAGCCGTTCGAGGGCACGTTCCACCATCTCGAGGACGTCGCGTTCTCGCCGCTCCCGGCCCAGGGCGCCGGGCTTCCCATCTGGGTCGGCGGGCGCAGCACGGCGGCGATCCGCCGTGCTGCCAGGCTCGGCGATGCCTGGCATGCCACGCGCCCGGACCCGGCGTTCATTGCCGGGGGCGTTCAGGAGCTCCGGCGCGCCGCTCAGGCCGCCGGAAGGCCCGTGCCGCCTGTCTCGACCCGCGTCGCGGTTCGCCTCGACGGCGCTCCCGGCGAGGGCGGGATCAGCGGGTCGCCCGAAACGGTGCGCGGGGGGTTGCGCGCGTTCGCCGAGGCCGGCGTCGCGCACGTCGCGGTGCAGTTTCCCGGCGCCCTCGCGCCCGACGAGATCGTCGCGGCGATGGAGCGGTTCCACGTCGAGGTCGTCGAGCGGCTGCGCGACTGACGCGTGGTCGTGAGCCGGGGCGCGGCGGCGATCCGCCTCAGCGCCCCGGCTGTCCCATCGAGCGCAGGCGCCGGATCCGCTCCTGGATGGGCGGGTGCGTGCTGAAGAGCGAGCCCATGCCGTCCGCCGAGAGCGGGTTGACGATGTAGAGGTGCGCCGTCGCCGCCGGAACCGGCTGCGCCTGCCGCCGTCCGAACGGCCCCATCGCCTGGCCGCGGCGCGAGCGCATCCCCTGGTTCACCTGCTCGAGCCGCTCGAGCGCCGACGCCAGGCCCTCCGGATCGCCGGTCAGGCGAGCGCCGGAGCTGTCCGCGAGGTACTCGCGGCCACGCGAGACTGCGAGCTGGATCACCAGCGCCGCGATCGGGGCCAGGATCATCATCGCCAGCAGGCTGAGGATGCCCGCGCCGTTGTTGTCGCGGCGACCGCCGCCCATCCCGCCGCCGAACCACATCTCGAACTGCGCCATCTGGGCGAGGAACGAGATCGCGGCGCCGATGGTGGCGGCGACCGTGCCGACGAGCGTATCGCGGTTCACCACGTGGCTCAGCTCGTGCGCAAGGACCCCGCGGATCTGTCGCTCGTCCATCGTCTGGAGCAGGCCCGATGTGACCGCGACGGCCGCGTGGTTCGGGCTGCGTCCCGTGGCGAAGGCGTTCGGCTCCGGCCGATCGACGAGGTACAGCGGCGGGGTCGGGATCCGCAGTCGCCCGGCGAGGTCGCCGACGATGCGCTCGAGCGCGGGCTGCTCTCCCGGCGCGAGCGGCCGGGCGCGGTTCGCCTTGAGGGCGACGGTGTCGCTGAACCAGTAGGCGCCGACGTTCAGCAGCAGGGCGAAGACGAGGGCGAGGAGCATCCCCGAGGTTCCGCCGAGGATCCGGCCGGCAAGCACGAGGAGCGCGCCCAGGGCCGCCAGCAGCGTGAAGGTCTTGATGGAATTCGTGAAGCTGTCGGAGGAGAGTCTGTGCATGTCCTCTGTCGGGGGGCCGCGCCGCGCCGGCCATCGTCAGGGGCCGCTGGACGCCAGTCCCGCTGCCGGTCGTCGGACACAGCCAACGCAATCGTAGTCCGGCGGGTCGCGCCGCGCTGTCGGGCGGGTCGGCGGCTCGCCGAGGGGCGCTTCGACGCCGCGGCGCTCCGATCCCGCGGCGCTCCGACGCTCAGGGCGGCCCGGGCTGATCCACCTGGCGAAGGGCGGCGGCGTAGAGGGCCACCCCGTCCGCACCGCTGCGGGGAGACCGCAGCGCCGCGAGATCCGCGACGAAGGCCCGTTCGATGGGCGCGTCCGGTCGGCTGTCGATCAGCCGCACCGCGTGCGCGGCGAACCGCAGCACCTGACCCGTCTCGGGGCGCGCGGGGTCGTCCCAGAACCAGGCGTCGGACGCGAACATCGCGAGTCGGGAGGCCTGCGAGGCGAGCAGGGTGTGACAGCGCGCCGCCGCTCCGGGATCGTGGGCCAGACGGGAGGCACGCACCGGGGCGCCCTCGCAGGCCGTGGCAAGCGTGTGGTCCACCACGTCGCCGGCGACGGCAAAGCCGCTCGCCACGTCCGCCCAGGCGTCCCGCGCGGCCCACAGGTCGATCCCCAGCCCCTCCGCCTCGATCTCGCACAGCGCGTCGATCTGCGCGGCCAGCCGATCCAGGGCCGCCCGGAGGGGCTGTTTCCAGCTTCCGTCGGCCGCATCGGGGCACTCGGCGCTCCACCGCGCGACGCCGTGGTGACACGACCAGCTGGTACGTTCCCGGACGGTCATCACGGGAATGGCGCCCGGCTGCGGCGTTGCCAGCCACGTCCCCAGCGGCGCGACGTCGAAGCCAGGGTCCGGATCGTGGGCCGGATCGCCGCGCGTCACGTGCCGGAGGAAGTGCTCCCGGAACTCGCGGTGGTGGCCGTAGAGCTCGCCGTCGGTCGCGAGCGTGACGAGCGGCGGGCTGCCGTCGCCCAACGGCGCGGCCAGCCGCGGGGCGACCGCCTCGCGTGCGAAGCGGGGAGCGTCGACGCTGGCGGCGGGATCGAAGCTGAGCGTGCCCGAGAGCGCCCCGTCGTAGAACACGAGGAGCATGCTTCGCCCGCGGCCCAGCTCCACGCGGTACGGGCGGCGCAGGTCGAGATCGTGGTCCGTGCCGGCCTGCCAGGGCGCGAGGATGGTGTAGCGTACGCCCTCTTCCGCCGCAATCCGCAGCGTGAGCGTGTCGATCGCGGTCTCGGGGAACCAGAATCCGGCCGGCCGGTGCCCGAACCGCAGCTCGAAGTCGCGCATCCCCCAGCGGATCTCGGTGCGCCGATCCCGCGCCGAGGCGAGCGGCAGGATCGAGTGATGCCACGCCTGTGCCATGCCGTTGCGCCCGCCCTCCTGGGCGACGATCGAGGCGTGCACCTCCGGGTGCTCGGCACGCAACCAACAGGCCAGGGTGGGACCCAGGTCCCAGCCGATCCGCGCGAAGTTCCCTGCCTCGGCGTTGGGTCGGTAGCACTCGGCCGTGATCCGTTCGTTCCAGTCCCCCGATGGGCCCGCGGCCAGATCGAGCGGGATGGTGCCGCTGAAAGGATCGCGGCGATCGGGCTGGTAGAAGTGACCGTGGATTGCCACCCGTCCGCGGGTCACCTGGTCCCGGACCTCGCGCCGTCCTCGGCAGCCCGATCCCGCCGACAGCGGGCGGTCAGGTCGACGCCGAATGTCGCGCTCGCGCCGGGATCGAGCAGCACGGGCCAGCGCACCCACCAGGAGCTGCCCTGGTACACGCGCTCGAAGCCCGACTCCGAGTTGGAGGTCGTTTCCACGGCGAACCAGCACAGCCCGGCCGGCCGGCTCACCGACACGGTGACGTCGACTCCCTCGTCTTCGTTGCCGAAGGCGAACGCCTCCACCCGCGCGCGGCTGCCCGACGAGTCGTGCGGCAGGCGCTCGTCGCCCGAGGCGTGGGCGGGATGCCGGCCCTCGTCGTCGAGCTCCCCAGCGCGGGATGGCGAAGCGGGCAGGCGGTAGTACGCCGCGGGGTTGCCTCCGCCCCCGGCCATGTTCGAGTTCCACTCGAGCGCCACCTCGGCCGAGAGTCGTTCGTCGGAGCGGTTCTCGACGGCCACATCGAGTTGCAGGCGAGGATCCTGCCGAGCGCCCGAGATGCGCAGCGTCTTCACCACGCGGACCGGCATGGCTCGACCGTGCAGGTGCACGCTCCCGGTCCGGGCGACGACGCACGCCTGCGGATCCAGGTGCTCGAGCTCGAACGCGCCGTCCACGAAGTCTCCCAGCTCGACGTGCGTCGCGGCCGCCAGATCGGCCGGCGCGGTGGACGCGGGGAGGAAGTGCAGCAGGCCGCCGCGCCGCTCGAAGCGGTCGTACACAAGGCCCGCCTGGAGCCCCGGTGTGGCCCCGGCCGGCGACGGGTGAATGGAGCTCGGCACGGCCGTCATGGCGCTCGATTCCGCAACCGGCGATGCTGCGGCGTCCCGTTGCGCTGCCACCCGCTGCTCCGCTGCCGCGGCTCCTTCCCCCTCCGCGGCCGCCTCGCGCAGTCGGGCGTGGTACGCCTCCGGCCGTCGCCGCAGCACCGACCCGACCGCGAGCCGGGCGGCACGCAGGTCCCAGCTCCCGATGCCCGCGCCCTCGGCGAGATCGACGACCACGACCTGCCCCTCGTCGGCCAGGTAGGCCTCGTCGACGCCATCCAGGTCGGCGTCGAACAGGTGTGCGCCACTCGCCGGCGCTGCTTCCGGAGCCCACGTGGGGCGCGGTCGGTGGCCCGCAGCGGGCAGAGTCGGACCGCTCCTGCGCGCGGACGCCTCTGCGGCGGCCGTGCCCGTCTCGGAGCCGGCATCCGAACGCGCGGGCGACGCGAGCCTGCGGCTCACCCGATCGGCCAGGTCTTCCGCCGCGATCAGGTGCGCGTACGTTGCCAGCCGCAGGTGCACGAGATAGACGCCGCCGAAGAGCCCGTGCCAGTAGCAGTCGTTCGATTGGCCCTGATAGAGATGGTCGACAGCCAGGTCGCGCTCGGGCCCGGGCGGCATCCGGGCGACCTTCGCGGACGTCCGGAGCATCTGCTTGTGCAGGTCGTTCACCTCGCGGTAGCGCACCTGGAAGTTGCGCCAGAAGGCGCCGCGCAACCAGCGCTGCTCCGGCAGTCCCGCGGCACGCGCGCGCTCGATGATGGCGACGAACGTCCCGGCCTCGTCGGCGGGGAGCGCCCACTCCGTCATCTCGAGATACGAGGCAGTCGGCAGGTAGACCCGGCCCAGAGGCGGGACGCGCCCGAGCCATGCCGATGGGGTTACCGTGGCCAGCCAGTCCCGGTTTGCCTCGAGGAGCCCGAAGAAGCGCTCCATCCAGCGCCCGGATCCCCAGCAGTGCTCGAACGTGCCGGGCCAGGCGCCGAACTTCTCGCCGTCGTCCCCCATGACGCCGAGACGATCGCCGGCCTCGCTTGCATGCGCCCGGAGATGGTCGATGACTTCCTCGGCCGGACGGAACGGGATGCGGTAACGCAGGCCCTCCTCCGTGCCGAAGACGTGGAGCAGCCGACCCTGGTCTTCCGTGACGTGCGCGCCCCACATGGCCTCCTCGTGGATGGAGGCCGCGCGGAAGTGGTTGTCGTCGAGGATCGTCCAGGCATATCCCGCGTCGACGAGGCTGCGCGGGAGGTCGGGTTCCCAGACCCGCTCGGCGAGCCAGGCCCCCTGCGGGCGGCGTCCGAACAGGCGCTCGACCTCGTCCGCCATCCGGCGCAGCTGGCCCTGCCGGTCGCGCTCAGGGATGGATGGCAGGATCGGTTCATAGTGCCCACCGCCCAGAATCTCCACCTGATCGCGCCCGACCAGCTCCCGCAGTGCCTCGATCGCCTCCGGGTGCGCCCGCGGCATCCAGTCCAGCAGCGGTCCGCTCCAGTGCAGCGAGAGCCGCACGCCGGGATGGCGCAGGAGTGCTTCGATCAGGGGACGGTACGCATGCTGGAAGACGTCCTCGATCACCCAGCCGAAGTTGCCCACCGGCTGGTGGTTGTGGATCGCGAGCGCAAGAGAGATCCTCGGGGCCACGCGCCGTCCCGGGCTGGCTCAGGCTGACGCCGTCAGGGAACGGCTGGCGCGCCCGGCGAGCCGAGCCCACCCGCTGCGTCGCCCGGGTCGTCGCCGCTCGACGTTGCGCCGCTGGCAACCCCGGTCGCCGTGGCTGCCTCCGCGTGCGCGGCGGCAGGCAGGTAGAGTTGCTCGACGTATTCCTCGAGCATCCTCGTCGTGCTGAACTGCCAGACGATGCTCGCGATCGAGCGGCGCATGAGCGCGAGCCATCGGGTCGGCAGGCCGTCCGGACTGCGCTCGTAGTAGAGCGGGATGACCTCCTCCTCGAGGAGCCGATACAGATCCTGTGCGTCGGCCCAGTCCTGCGCCCCCTCGTCGGGATTGGTCGAGCGGCCGCCGATGGCCCACCCGTTCTCGCCGGTCCAGCCTTCGTCCCACCATCCGTCCAGGACCGAGAGGTTCAGGATGCCGTTCACGGCGCCCTTCATCCCGCTCGTGCCCGACGCCTCGAGCGGCCGCCTGGGATTGTTCAACCAGACATCGACGCCCTGCACCATGAAGCGGGCGACCCGCACGTCGTAGTCCTCGAGCACGAAGGCCCTGCCCCGCAGCTGCGGGGAGCGGCTGCGCTCGAAGATCTCCTGGATCACGCGCTGCCCGGGTCGGTCCGCCGGGTGTGCCTTGCCGGCGAAGATGAGCTGGATGGGGCGCTCGCGGTCCCACACCAGCCGTGCCAGGCGCTCCTCGTCGCTGAAGATCAGCGACGCCCGCTTGTAGGTGGCGAAGCGTCGCCCGAACCCGATCGTCAGGATGTTCGGGTCGAGGATGTTCGACAGCGCCGCCAGGGTGTCGGGTGACTCGCCGTGCCGTGCGAGCTGCCTGAGCAGCCGGCCGCGGGCGAAGAACGCCAGCTCGAGCTTCTGCCGCTGGTGGGCCGTCCACAGGTGGCGATCGGTGAGCTGGTCCAGTCGCCCCCAGAAGCGCTGCGCCGCCGAGTCGTCGTCCATCCGGTCGAGGTCGGCGCCGATCTCCTGGTACAGGTGACGGAAGGGTCGCCCCACCCACGTGGGAACGTGGATGCCGTTCGTGATGCCGAGGATCGGCCGCTCCACCACACTCTGCCAGGTCGCGTTGGCGGTTTCCGCATGCAGCCGGCTCACGGCATTCGCACCGCTCGTCACGCGGAGACTGAAGGCAGTCATGTCGAACTGGGCCGGATCGGCTTCGACGCCCCGCCCGAGCGCGAGGATCCGGTCGAGCGACACCCCGCCGGTCTCGAGCGGCGCCGCCAGCGACCGCACCAACCCGGCATCGAATCGCTCGTTGCCCGCCGAGACAGGGGTGTGGATGGTGAAGACCGAGTCGCGTCGGACTCGATCGAGCGCTTCCTCGAGGGGCACGTCGGTCGCCATGAGCTCGCGCACGCGCTCGACGAGCATGAACGCTGAGTGGCCCTCGTTGAGGTGCCAGGCCGCCGGGGTCACCTCCAGCGCCCGCAGGGCGCGAACGCCGCCGACGCCCAGGACGATCTCCTGGGCCAGCCGCATCTCCCGCCCGCGCACGTAGAGGATGTTCGTGATGGGGCGGTCCTCCGGCGCGTTGTCGGGCACGTCGGTATCGAGCAGCAGGAGGGGGACCCGCCCGACCTGGGCCAGCCACACGGCGCACCACACGGTTCTGCCGGGAAGCTCCACGGGGACGTGCAGGGCCTCGCCCTCCGCGTCGGCCACGCGCTGCAGGGGGAGCCGGTAGGGATCGTAGTCGGGATACGAGTGCTCCTGGTGACCGTCGGCGTCGATGGCCTGCCGGAAGTAGCCGCGCCGGTAGAGCAGGCCCACGGCGATGAAGGGCAGCGCCATGTCCGAGGCCGTCTTCAGGTGATCGCCGGCGAGCACGCCGAGCCCGCCGGAGTAGATGCCCAGCGACTCGTGCAGCCCGTACTCGGCGCAGAAGTACGCGACGGGTCCTTCGAGCGTCGTGCCGTGCGTTCGCGCGAACCAGTGGCCCGCGCCGTTCGCCATGTACGCGTCGAACGCGGCGAGGATGGTCTCGTACTCCGCCATGAACGTCGGGTCGTCCAGCAGCTCGCTCCAGCTGGGCCGCCCCTCCAGCACGGGGATCGGGTTGCGATAGCGCGCCCACGCGACCGGGTCGATGCGGCTGAAGAGGACGCGCACTTCCGGGTGCCAGACCCAGTACAGGTTGTAGGCGATCCGACGGAGTCCTTCGAGCCGCACCGGCAACCGGAGCATCGGTGTCGGCAGGATCGGGACGCTAGGCGCTTGCTGCATGAATGCCCATCGTACACAAGAGAGGCGGCGGCCACGGCCGCGAGCGAGCGGCCGTCCAGCTCCCGGCGCGCGACAGAGGCGCCGGGCTGCACCGCCACGCGTACCATACTCCGCCGTGCGTATCGCGATGGTCGCTGCGGAGTGCGAGCCCTTCGCCAAGACGGGTGGCCTGGCGGACGTCGTCGACGCGCTGGCCCGGGCACTGGGTCGCCGTGGGCATGCGGTCGACGTGTACCTGCCCCGCTATCGTGGCCTTGTTCCCCCGCCGGGTGCGCTGGATCGCCTGAGGTTGTCCCTGCCGCCCGCCGGCGATCGGGTCGGCTGGGCCGGGGGTGCCTGGGCCGCCGAATCCGGCCGCGGGTGCGTGGAGGTCGACCTGCTCACCGCCCGTGCCGACGGGTACCGCCTGCGGCTGGTGGACCATCCGCCGAGCTTCGACCGAGCCGGCCTGTACGGGGAAGGTCAGACGGACTACCGCGACTACCCCGACAACGGAGCGAGGTTTGCGGTGCTCGGGCGCGCTGCCCTCGAAGCGATCCGCCTCGAGGGCCTGCCGGTCGATGTGGTGCACGGGCACGACTGGCACGCGGGGCCCGCGTTGCTGCTCCTCGACGCGCGTGCCGCCGACGATCCGCTGCTGGCGAGCGTCGCCACGCTCCTCACCTGCCACAACCTGGCCTACCACGGGTGGGTGCCCCGCGAGCGCGCGGCGGGTCTCGGGCTCCCCGGCGAGACCGGGACCGCCGATGGGATCGACCTGCTGCGCGAGGCGGTCGCGCGGGCCGACCTGGTGAACACTGTGAGCCCGACGTTCGCCCGGGAGTCCTGCTCGCCGGCCGCCGGCGCCGGTCTGGACGACGTGCTCCGTGCACGCGGCGATCGCTACGTCGGCATCCTCAACGGGATCGACCCTGCGCTCTGGGATCCCGAGACCGATCCCGTGCTGCGGGCGCGCTATTCGGCGGCCGACCTCACGGGCAAGCGCACCTGCAAGCGCGCCAAGGCGGCGTTGCTCGGCCTGGATCTGGATGCGCCGCCCGACGACGCGCCGGATGCGCGGTGGGACGCGCGCGGGGCGCCGGTCTTCGGCATGGTCAGCCGCCTCGATGCGCAGAAAGGCTTCGACCTCCTGACCGGCGCGGCGGATGCGCTCGTCGGCGCGGGAGCGCGGCTGGTCGTGCAGGGCATGGGCCACGCCGAGCTCATCGGCGGCCTGCGTGCGCTCGCCGAGCGCCGCCCCGACCGGGTCGTGGTGCTCGAACGCTTCGACCGCGACGAGGCCCGCCGGATCTACGCCGCGAGCGACGTGTTCCTCATGCCATCGCGGTTCGAGCCCTCCGGCCAGGGCCAGATGATCGCCTGGCGCTACGGCACGCTCGTCCTGGCGCGCCGCACCGGTGGGCTCGCGGACACCGTCGTCGATGTCGATGCGGACCTGACGTCGGGCAACGGCTTCGTGTTCGACGCGCCGGATCCCGCGGCGCTCGCGGAGAGCGCTCGGCGGGCCATCCGCGCCTACCGCGACGGCAGCCGGTGGGAGGCGCTGGTGCGGCGCGTGATGGGCATCGACAGCAGCTGGGACGCTCGTGCGGCGGACGAATACGAAGCGGCCTACGCGCGCGCCGTGGAGCTCCACCGCGAGCATCCGACCGGCTGAGCATCCCGTCCGGATCGCGTCAGTCGAGCTCGACCGTCTCCCGCCACGCCGGCCGATACGGCGTCAGCCCCAGCCCCTCGATGCCGCGGGCCACGGCTGCCGCGGCCTCGGGGTCGCCGTGGATCACGAAGACCCGCCCTGGGCGGTGGGCGGCCGAGGCGAAGTGCGCCAGCCAGTCGAGGAGCTCCGGCTCGTCCGCGTGCGCGCTGTAGCCGCCGATCGTACGGATCTCGCAGCGCACCGGCCGCCAGTTGCCGTTGATGCGCACTTCCCGCGCGCCCGATTGCAGGTGGTGGCCGAGCGTGCCCTCGCCCTGGTATCCCACGAACAGGAGCACCGAGCGCGGGTCGTCGATGATGTCGTTCAGGTGATGCACGACCCGGCCGCCGGTGAGCATGCCGTTGGACGAGACGACGATGAGCGGCCGGTGCGCCCGGCGGATCGACTTCGACGCCTCGGCCGTGCGCGTCACCACCTGGCCGGGATAGTCGAGGGGTGTCTCGCCCTCGGCGAGGAGCCGGTGCGTCTCCTCGTCGTAGTAGCCGGGGAAGGCACGGTAGACCTCGCTCGCGTGCGATGCCATCGGCGAGTCGAGGTACAGGGGGAGATGCGGGATCTCGTCGGCCTCGAGCAGGCGGTCGAGCGTCCACACGAGCTCCTGCGTGCGCCCGATGGCAAAGGCGGGGATGAGCAGCACGCCGCCGCGCTCGGCGACCAGCCGCACCGCTTCGGCGAGCAGCTGCCGGGATTCCGCCTCCGGCTCGTGTCGACGGCCGCCGTAGGTCGATTCCACCACCACGTCGTCGGCTCCCGCCCCGATGATCGTGGGGTCGCGGATGATCGGCGCATGGGGACGGCCCAGGTCGCCGGAGAAGACGAGCCGCCGCACCTCGCCCCTGGCGTCGCGCACCTGCATCTCGACGATCGCCGAGCCCAGGATGTGCCCCGCGTCGCGCAGGATCACCTGCACGCCAGGCGCGACCTCGATCGGCTCGTCATAGCGAACGCCGTGGAAGAGCGACAGGCAGGCCCGGGCATCGGCCTCCGTGTAGAGCGGTTCGGCGATCCCCGTCTCGAGGTGCGGGGGCTGCGAGCGAATCGCTTCTTCCGTGTCGACCGCGGCGTCGTCCCGCTGCGCCGCTGCCGGCCCATTGCGGGCCGCGTGCCGGCGCGCCCGCTCGCGGGCCACCTCCGCGTGCTCTTCCTGCAGGCCGCCGCTGTCCAGGAGGACCAGCCGGGCGAGCTCCGCGGTCGCGCCGGTGGCATACACGGGGCCCGTGAAACCGTGCTTCGCCAGGAGCGGGATCCGACCGCAATGATCCAGGTGCGCATGCGTCAGCACGACCGCGTCGAGCCCGGCCGGATCGTAGGCGAAGGGACTCCGGTTGTGCGCGGTCTCGTGCGGCGCTCCCTGGAACATACCGCAGTCCACGAGCACCCTGGCCTGCTCGGTGGTGAGCAGGAACTCCGAGCCCGTCACGGTGGTGGTGGCGCCCAGGAACTGCAGTTTCACGCTTCTGCCTCCCTCCCGGACGGTCCGGCATCTCCCGCCCCGCCATCCGCCGCATGCGAGAGATCCGCCGCGTCGGCGGCCATGGACGAGGGCGCCTCCGTCGCGGGCATCGCCCGGATCGCGAGCAGCAGGGCGCCGACGGCGCACACGAGCAGGCTGACGTAGATCAGGCCCAGGCTACCGGACAGTGCGTCGCGCATCGAGAGGAGCTGCGCCCGCGGGATCTGCGTGCTGCGGATCGGATCGAGGATCGCGCTCGCGCTGTTGCCGACGCCCGCCGTGAGTGCGGCCCCCATGAGCCCGACGCCAACGGCGCCGCCGATCGTCCGGCTGAACTGCACCAGGCCGGTGGCCACGCCGCGCTGGCGCCAGGGCACGACCCCCTGGATGACCACGAGGATAGGCGTCGTCGTCAGGCCCATGCCGAGGCCCGTGATCGCGGACCCGAGCATCGCCTCCCAGAGTGCCGTGAGCGTGCCGAGCTGGGTGATCACGGCGCAGCCCAGCACGAGCATCACGCCGCCCGCGAGGACGGTCGGGCGCGTCCCGATGCGCAACATCGTCCGGCCTCCCACGATGGACCCGATGGGCCAGCCGATCGACATCGCCGCCACCGCCGCGCCGGCGTCGACTGGCGTCCCGCCGTGCACCCCCTGCACCATGGGTGGCACGTAGGTCGTCAAGCCGAACATCACCACGCCCGCCAGGGTGCCGATGCCAAGCCCGACGCCGATGATGGGGCGACGGACGAGCTCGAAGTCGATGAGCGGCTCGGGCGCGCGGCGCTCGATCAGCACGAAACCGACCAGGCAGGCCAGCGCCGCGGCGATCAGGAGCGCCATGGGCGGCGAAACCCAGCCGAACAGCTCGCCCCCGTCCGAGACGGCGAAGAGCGCCACCACGACCCCCGCGCTCAACGTGATGGCGCCCCACCAGTCGAGTCGGTGCCGGCGATGCGTGACGTGTTCGTGCAGCGCGACACCGATCAGCACGCCTGCCACCACGCCGACGGGCACGTTGATGTAGAAGACCCAGCGCCATCCGACCGTCGAGGTGATCACGCCCCCGAGCGCGGGGCCGATGATCGCGGCGACGCCCCACACGCCACTGAACAGGCCCTGCATGCGGGCACGTCGCGCGGTGTCGAAGATGTCGCCGATGATGGTGAAGGCGATCGGCTGCACCGCGCCGGCCCCGAGTCCCTGAATCGTGCGGAACAGGATCAGCTCGAGCATCGAGCCCGAGAGGCCCGAGAGCATCGACCCCGCCACGAACAGGAAGAGCCCGACGAAGAAGATCGGCTTGCGGCCGTACACGTCGGCCAGGCGCGAGTACAGCGGCACGGTCGTGGTCGCGGTGAGCAGGTAGCCGGAGAAGACCCACCCGTACTCCGCGAGACCGCCGAGCTGGCCGATGATGGTCGGCATGGCGGTCCCCACGACCGTGGTGTCCAGTGCGGCGACCGCGAGACCGGCCATCACGCCGGCTGTGATGAGCAGCTGCTCCCTCGTCAGGGGCGGTTCGCTCATGGCGGCCGCGCCCTCGGCTGCCGCTCCCGTTGGCGGTACGGCGCCGTGCGCGGCGCGTGTGGCGAGCACATCTCGTGACATGGGATGCGAGTCTAGCGAGGAGCAGGACGACGACGCAGGGCGGTCGTCGCCGCATTCCGCCGATCGGCTCAGTCGCGCATGACCGACGGCCCTACCGTTGCGCACCTGCGCATCTGACGCTCCGAAGGGCACACTGGTCCCAGGGCCTGCTGGCACGCGGGGGTGGCGGCGCTCCGGCGACCTCACGAAGGAAGGTCGATCCGACGTGAAGCGACAGCATGTCGTGATCATGGGAGCCGCCGGCCGCGACTTCCACGATTTCAACGTGGTCTACCGGGACGATCCCGATACCGAGGTGGTCGCGTTCACGGCGACCCAGATCCCGGGCATCGCGGGCCGCGTCTATCCGCCCGAGCTGGCCGGGCCGCTCTACCCCAGCGGGATCCCGATCGTCCCCGAGGCCGAGCTGGACGCACTGCTCGCCGCCCGCGACGTGGACACCGTCGTGTTCGCCTACAGCGACGTGTCGCACGAGCACGTCATGCACGCCGCTTCACGCGCCCTCGCCGGCAGCGCCGATTTCCTGTTGCTGGGCCCCGAGCGGACCATGCTGCGCAGCTCGCGCCCGGTCGTCGCGGTCACCGCCGTGCGCACCGGCTCCGGCAAGAGTCAGACGACGCGCCGGGTGGCGGCCGCCATCGACGGGCTCGGCCTGCGGCCTGTCGTCGTGCGACACCCGATGCCCTACGGCGACCTGGCCGCGCAACGCGTGCAGCGCTATGCCGACTATGCCGACCTGGCCCTCTACCGCACGACGATCGAGGAGCGTGAAGAGTACGAGCCGCACCTCGACGCCGGCCATGTGGTGTACGCGGGCGTCGACTACGAGGCGATCCTGCGGCGGGCCGAGGAAGAGGCGGATGTCGTCCTGTGGGATGGCGGGAACAACGACTTCAGCTTCTACCGGCCCGACCTCACTCTCGTGGTGGTCGATCCGTTGCGGGCGGGTGACGAGCTGCGCTACCACCCCGGCGAGATGAACCTCCGGCTGGCCGACGTTGTCGTCATCAACAAGATCGACTCGGCCACCCAGGCGCAGCTGGAGACCGTCCGCCAGGACGTGGCCACCTTGAACCCGCGCGCCGCCGTGATCGAGGCTCGCTCGTCGCTCGCCCTGCAGGGCGGAGAGGTGCGGGGGCGCCGCGTGATCGTGGTGGAGGACGGGCCGACCCTGACGCACGGCGGCATGACGTACGGCGCGGGCGTCGTCGCGGCGCGCCGCTTCGGCGCCGCCGAACTGGTCGACCCGATCCCCTTCGCCGTCGGCAGCATCGCAGACGTGCTCGCCAGGTACCCCGGCCTGGAGCCGCTGCTGCCCGCCATGGGCTACGGAGACGCGCAGATCGCCGAGCTCGAGCAGACCCTGAACGCGGTCCCCGCCGACCTCGTGCTGGCGGCGACGCCGGTCGACCTTCGGCGCGTCCTGAAGGTCGACAAGCCGATCGTGCGGGTCCGCTATGAGCTCGATCCGGTCTCCGGCCCCGATCTCACCGGGCTCGTCGCGGAGGCCATCGAGCGCGTGCTCGCACGCGGCGCGACGGCAGCGCCCGCCGGCGCGGGAGCGCGTCCCTCCTGAGCGCGCCGCCGGGCGTCTCCGTCCGGGGCGCATCGTTCCGGGGTGCATCGTTGCGCTCGTCCGCCCGAGCGCAACGCCGAGCGCGTCCCCTGGGCGCCGCCAGGAAGGAAGGTCAGACGGCGGACGAGCTCCCCCGCCGGCCGAGGCCGCCTGCACAGCGGGCGGCCTCGCCGCCACACTCCACACGGCGGTCAGCGGCGGCGTCTCCCTCCGGGCGCCGCGTGGACTGGTGCGTCAGGGTGCGGCGGTGGGTTCGGTTTCCGGCTCGCGCTCGACCAGGTCCGCCGGCGGCCGGCACTCGCCTTCTTCGTCCAGGAGCGGCAGCACGAAGCGCTCTTCCTGCTCGAAGTGCGAGGTGATCAGGGCGCCGAGGCCATACAGGCGGGCGCGCAGATCGACGAGCTGGCGGTGCGTGGGCTCATGTCGCAGGGCCAGCCAGTCGGCCTCGAGGCGCTCGATGTACGAGCGGATCTGCTGGTGCTGGTATCGCAGGGCCCGGGTCGCCCAGGGCGTGCTGGCGATCCGGTCGAGCTGCGGATAGCAGAACGAATCCTCCCACTCGGTATGGGGCAGATAGCTGCGCTCGATCGCGTCGAGCAGGCTGCGCAGGGCGTTGGCCAGATCGCGCGCGGCCAGGTTGCCGGCCAGTTCCGCCGTTGCATCGACTCGGGACGTGATGTGCTCGAGTTCGCGGTGCTCGGTGCCGATGATTCGACGTTCGACCGCCGCGGCCTCGCGCTGCCCGTTGGACATGCCAGGCCTCCCTCTGAGGTCCGCGGGACGTACCGTCATCGTCGCGGCGGGCGCCGAAGGCGGACAGTGCCCTCTAGCCCCTTCAGGGCATGCGCCTCGGACGTGCGGTTCGGCCTGCCCCGCTGCTCAGCTGCCGGGCTCGCCCTGGCCCGGGTTGGGCGTGGGCGTCGGCGTCGGCGTGGGTGTCGGCGTCGGCGTGGGTGTCGGCGTCGGCGTGGGCGTGGGCGGCGGCGTCGGCGCCTGGTCGATGTAGATCGTTACCGTCGAGCCCTTGGGCGCGGTCGCGTTCGCGCTCGGGATCTGCCGGAACACCGCGTTGGCCAGCGCGCCCGCCGGCCCCTGCGCGTAGATCACGTTCACCTTGAAGCCGTACTGGTGCAGGATCTGGACGGCCGTGCTCTTCGGGTAGCCGAGCACACTGGGCACCGTCGTGCCGCCGCCCGACACCCAGATGGTGACCTTGCTGCCGGTGGGCTCGAGCGTGCCGCCGGTCGGAGACTGCCGGATCTCCTGGTTCTGCGGCTTGGTCGAACCGGGCACCATGATCGTCTTGACGGTGAACTTCGACAGCCGGCTCTGCGCGTCGCTCTCCTGGAGGCCCACGACGTTGGGCACCTTCAGCTTCGCCGGGCCGGTCGAATAGTAGATCTTGACCAGGCTGCCCGGGCTGATCATGTTCCCGTTGGCCGGGTCGGTCCGGATCACGATGTTCTTGGCCACCGTGGCGGAGGCGGTCCCGATCGCCGTGTAGTGGAAACCCGCCTGGGTGATCGAGTGCTCGGCCGAGG
>JBJKRK010000092.1:0-5438 GCA_046704705.1 Candidatus Limnocylindrales bacterium
CGCCGCGGGCTTGCGGGTCATGGGTGGGACGCGCTCGCCGTCAGGTGTCGGTGCGGCCAGGGCCGCGGCCGGTGTCGACGCCGAGGCCGCGACCGGTGGCGCGGCTGCGGCCGGTGCTCGCAACGCTCTGCCGACCACCGCCGGTGGCCCCGCGCAAGTCGGTGCTCGCAACGCTGTGCCGACCGCCGCCGGCTCCGGTGCCGCTCGAGCCCGGCACCTCCAGGGGCACGCCGGCCGCGCAGGCAGGACAGCTCGCCGGCCCCGGCTCGTATGTCGGAAGCTCGAACGTCCACAGCGACTGGGCCGGGTACCCTCGGCCGCTGTCGGGGGAGACGACCTGTCGCAGGTCACCGGAGCGATCCACGAGCACCGCCGCCAGGCGCAGATCGGCGCCCGCAGCTTCGATCGGCGGGAGCATCGCGAGCAGTGAGCCGCCCGTGGTCAGGATGTCGTCGACCAGGAGCACCCGTTCCCCCGGCTCCAGGCGGAAGCCGCGCCGGAACTCGCGTCGCGCCCCGCCACCCTCGTCCCGCACCTCCTCCGCGAAGAAGCCCCGGACGCCGAGCTGGCGGGCCGTCTCGAAGGCGAGGACGACACCGCCGGTGGTGGGCCCGACGACCGCATCGACGAGGGGGGAACCGTCGGGCCCACGCACGAGCCCGGCGAAGTACCCGCACAGCTCCGCGACCGCAGCGGGGTATTGCAGGACCAGGAACTTCTCGAGGTAGCGCTCCGCGTGCCGGCCGCTCTTCAGCTTGAAGTGCCCACTGCGCAGGGCCCCCGACTCGCGGAAGAGCGCTTCGACCCGCCGTTCGATCGCGTCGCGCGCGGCCCGTTCGGCGGCGACCCGGGTGTTCACGGGCGGTACTCGGAGGGCACGGCGCGACTCCTGGACCGATGCTCCGGGAGGGCGCTGCCCACGAGCGGGAGGTGATCGGTCATGCCCCGTGCTGCGCAGTGGGCGCGGAGCTCCTCGACGATCCGCACCGGTACCTCGGGGTCCGCGAAGATCGCGGTTCCCACCTGCACCGCCACGGCGCCCACCGCGAAGTAGTCCAGCGCGTCGGCAAGTGACGCGATCCCGCCGATCCCGACCACCGGGATGCGCACTGTCTGGCAGATCTCGTACACGATCCGGAGGCCGACGGGCTTGATCGCCGGCCCGGACAGCCCGCCGTACACGTTGCCCAGCAGCGGGCGCCCGGTGCGGGCATCGATCGCCAGGCCGGACAGGGTGTTGATCGCGCTGATCGCATCGGCGCCGCCATCCTCCACGGCCTGCGCGATGGGGCGCACGTCGGTGACGTTCGGCGACAGCTTGACCAGCAGCGGCAGGTCCGTCGCGCGCCGCACCGCGGCGGTCACCGCGCGGGCGCCCTCCGGGTCGACGGCGAACTGCAGGCCGCCCTTGCCCACGTTCGGGCAGCTGATGTTGAGCTCGAGCCCGGCGATACCCGGCACGCCGTCGAGCTTGCGGGCGACGCCCACGTAGTCCTCGATCGACTCGCCCGCCACGTTCACGATGACCGGCACGCGCCAGGTCGCCCACAGCGGCGCGTACCGCTCGACGACCGCGTCTACGCCCGGGTTCTGCAGGCCGATGGAGTTGAGCATCCCGGCCGGCGTCTCGGTGACGCGCGGCGGCGGGTTGCCCACCCGCGGCCTGAGGGTCGTGCCCTTGCAGCAGATCGCCCCGAGCTCCTGCACGTCGACGACGTCGCCGTACTCGATGCCGTACCCGAAGGTGCCCGACGCGGTGAGGATGGGGTTCTGCAGCACCAGGCGTCCCGGCCGGTCCGGCGCGAGATCGACATGCAGGTCGACCGACGCGATCGTCGCCGCGCTCACGGTGGCGGCGCGAGCGTGGGTCACGCCGGAGGGCGCGAGGATGCCGGCTTCCGGCTGCGGCGCGAGTCTGCCGTTCCCAGCGCGCCTCGTCGACGGGGAGCTGCCAGCCGAACGATGTTCGGCGCTCGCGCGACGCGGCACGGACCGGGTCGGCGCGTGCGCCGTGAGCGCCTGGCGTCGCCGTCTCATGAGGCGTCCTCCGGCCAGACGATCTCGTCGCTGGCAAAGGTCGGACCCTCGCGGCAGACGCGGAGCGGTCCAGGCGTGCCCATGACGACGCAGCCCAGGCAGGCACCGACCGCGCAGCCCATGTGCTGCTCGAGCGCCACCTGCAGCCAGGCGCGGCGACGGGCCTGCGGGGACCCTGGCGCGGGCTGCCGCCCCCCACCCTGCTTGCGGCCGAGGCGGGCCACGCCGAGGCGGGCGTCACGGCCGCGTGCGAGTCTGGCCAGCGTGGCGAGCATCTGTGGCGGACCGCAGGCGAACGCCTGGTCCGCCCATGCTTCGTAGGATCCCACGAGGTCCGTGACCAGGCCGTGGTGGCCGAGGGTCCCGTCGTCGGTCGCCACGACGTATTCCACCTCGTCGGGCAGCAGCGACGAGGGGTAGACCTCGCCCGCCGTGGCAGCACCGAACAGCAGCGTCACCCGGCGTCCGGCCTCGAGCGCCTCGTCCACGAGGAGCCGCACACCCGCGATGCCCATGCCGCCCGCGACCAGGAGGAGATGCTGCGTCCGCGGATCCACCTCGAACGCCCGGCCGAGTGGGCCCATCATCGGCAGCGTGTCACCGGGCCGAGCCCGCGCGATGAGCTCGGTCCCCTTGCCCGAGACGCGGAAGTGAATGGTGATCGTGCCGGCTGCCCGATCCAGCGTGTTCACGCTGAACGGACGGCGCAATACGAGCCCGGCGTAGTCCGGCGTGCGCACGTGGACGAACTGCCCAGCGCGCGCCCCGCTCGCCAGCCACGGTGCACGGTACGTCTGCAGCCACTGACCGGGCAGGATCTCGCGGGCATCCAGGAGGTCCGCCTCCAGGAGGCGCATCGGTGCCCCGTGGTCGCGTGTGGCGCCACCACGAGCGTCGGTCGTGCGACGGCGCACGACGGTGGGAAAGCGCCTACTGCCGCGCGTCGTCGGCGGCGAGGAGCTTGCGGGGCCGGATGGCTGGTTCAGCGATACCCCCGATGCTCAGGACTCCGGGCCGGCCGGCCGGCGCTCTTCTCCATCGTCCTCGTCCGAGTCCTCTTCGTCCGAGTCTTCTTCGTCCGAGTCTTCTTCGTCCGAATCCTCTTCGTCGTGCTCGTCCGCTTCCTCGCCTTCCTCGTCGCCGTCCGGCGTGACCTCCGGGTAGGCCTCGGCAAGCGCGTCGGCGAGGTCGCCGAAGACGTCCGTCGGGTCGTAGAACTCGACCAGGGCGTCGGGGGCGTCGAGCGTTCGCCAGCGCCCATCCTCGGCCTCGGGCACGACCTCGGCGACGAGGCGGCCGGCGCGGGTCAGGGTCAGGCGCTCGTCCGCTTCGTCGATGACGATCAGGTCGCCGATCCGCTCGGCCAGCGACTCGGCGGCGTCCTCGAACTGCTCGACGAGGTGCGCCTCGGCCTGCTGGCTGCGCTCCTGGAAGGCGAGCGTCAGGTCGTACAGGCGGCGCGCCGCCTCGACGGGCTCCTCGGGGGCCTCTTCCTGGGCGGCGGCCCAGGCGTCGGCCGCCTCGGCGTACGGCTCTTCCTCCACGACCGTCTCGTCGGGGGCGAGCCCGGCCACCTCCACCAGCTCACCGGCCGCCGTCGGCTCGGCCTCCAGGCCGGCCTGTGTCCGTGCCGCCTCGGCGAAGGCTGCGTACAGCTCAGCGGGGTTGTACAGCTCGACGATCTCGGCAGGCGACTCGATCTCCTCGGTCTCGGCGACCCACTCGCCGGTCACGTCGTCGTGGTAGCGGGTCCGCGAACGGAACGTGCCATCGGGCGCGATGGCCAGGTAGTCGGGCTCTTCGTCGATGAGCACCAGGCCGCCCGCCCGCTTGATGCGATCGGCATTCGCGGCCAGGAAGCGGCGAAACTGATCGGCGGCCTCGACGAGATACGACCGCCGCTCCAGCGAGGCATCGGTGGCGATCTCTCCGAGAAGCTCGTTGCGGCTCACGTCCATCGCGGCTCCTTCACGGGTGGTACTCGAGATCGGGCCCCATCCGCTCGCGCAGGAACATCGAGTGGTGGCGCTGGAAGATCCACTCGCCGGCGCGGTGGCCGATCACGCGTGTCCCCTCGTCCGCCTCCAGCTTGTCCAGGGTGGCGTAGTCGGGGAGGTCGAAGAGCATGACGTTGTCGAAGTCCCAGCCGTGGGCCACGTTGTACCAGCCCAGGAACTTGACGCCGAACTTCTCCTCGTACTCCTTCACCTGCCGGGGGAACATCGTCTGCATGAAGAACTTGAAGAACGGGTCGCGCCCGCGGCGTACGGAGAAGAACGTTGCGAGGACGGGCACCGACCTGGTTCCTCCAGCTGAGCCGCACGGGCGCTTCCCATCCGCGGCACGGTCCGGCTATTGTCGCATGCCGCTGCGCGCCCCGGCGCTCCCGGATCCCCTCGCGACGCCTGTGGAGCGCGTCGCTCACAGGTCCCCGGAGAGGTAGGCGAAGCGGCCGTCGACCACGGTCGCCAGGACGCGTCCCGCCAACGTCCGGCCGAGAAGCGGCGTGTTCGTGCCCTTCGAGCGCAGCGTCTCGGCCGTCACGACCCACGTGTCGCGTCGGTCGACCACCACCAGGCTCGCGGCGGCGCCCTCGACCAGGCCGGGGACGACGGGGGCCCGGCGGCCCGTGGCGCCGTCTGCGGACCACGCTTCCAGCAGGCGTGCCGGCCCCACCGTCAGCGCCCCCAGGGCGGTGGTCAGCGGGAGCAGCCCGGCCCCGACGCCGGCGAGCACCACGCCGAGTGCCGTCTCAAGTCCGCTGATCCCGTTGAGCGCGTCGCCGAACTCGACGAGCTTGTCGACGCGGCGGTGCGGTGCGTGGTCGGTCGAGATCGCGTCGACGGTGCCGTCGGCCAGCCCGGCCCAGAGCGCAAGCGCGTCCGCCGGCGTGCGCAGGGGCGGGTTCACACGCGTCGAGGTGTCGAACGCGGCGCCCTCGACCGGACCCCCGACCCAGGGAGCGTCGGCGGCCTCCCACGCGAAGCGGCGGTCGCCCGCCACCCAGCCATCGTGGAACGCCAGGTGGTGGGGCGTCACCTCGCAGGTCACCGGCAGCCCGCCCGCCTTCGCCCGCCGCACGAGCTCGAGCGCGCGTGCCGTGGAGATGTGCGCGAGGTGCAGGTGCGGCCGGGCGTCGGCCGGTGCGGCGCGGTCCACCTCGTCGAGGATCGCCAGCGCCCGCGCGACGGCGCCCTCCTCGGCGGCAGTCGGCCAGCCGTGGAGCCCGAGGATCGTGGCGACGAGCCCCTCATGGGCCTCGGCCCCCTTGGTCAGCGAGGTCTGCTCGGCATGCTCGATGAGCGGTCGATGCAGCGCGGCGGCGTAGGCCAGCGCGTTGCGGAAGAGGGCGGCGTCGGCAATCGGCGAACCGTCGTCGCTGAACCCGACCGCGCCGCCGT
>JBJKRK010000093.1:0-13231 GCA_046704705.1 Candidatus Limnocylindrales bacterium
CCCTTCAGGGCGAGGTACTTCGTGATGGCCGCCGTCAGCGTCGTCTTGCCGTGATCGATGTGCCCGATCGTGCCGACGTTGACGTGGGGCTTGGTGCGCTCGAACTTCTTCTTGGCCATCTGCGTGCTCTCTCTCGCTCCTCGTTGTCTGACCGGTCCGGCGCCGATGCCCTTCCCCGGGGCTCCGGGCCAGTGGTCCTCGAACCCTGACTCAGACCCTCGACTTCTGGACGAGCTCCTGCGCGATCGAGCCGGGCACCTCGGCGTAGTGGGAGAACTCCATCGAGTACGTCGCCCGGCCCTGCGTCATGCTGCGCAGGTCTGTTGCGTATCCGAACATGGTGGCGAGCGGGATGAACGCGCGCACGACCTGCGTCGTGCCCTGCGACTCCATCCCTTCAACGTGCCCGCGACGGCTGTTGACGTCGCCGATCACGTCGCCCAGGAACTGCTCTGGCATGACGACCTCGACCCGCATGACCGGTTCGAGGATCGCCGGATCGGCCTTCTCGACAGCATCCTTGACGGCCAGCGAACCGGCGATCTTGAACGCCATCTCGCTCGAGTCGACCTCGTGGTACGACCCGTCGTGGAGGGTGGCCTTGACGTCCACCAACGGAAAACCGGCGTAGATGCCCGTCTCGAGCGCCTCGCGAATGCCCGCGTCGACGGCACGGATGTACTCCCGGGGGATGACGCCGCCGACGATCTTGTCCGTGAACTCGTACCCCGCGCCGCGATCGTTCGGCTCGAGGTGGATGACGGCATGGCCGTACTGGCCGCGGCCGCCGGTCTGGCGCACGAACCGCCCGACGCCCTCCGCGGGCCGACGCACGGTCTCGCGGTACGACACCTGGGGCCGACCGACGTTCGCCGCGACCTTGAACTCGCGGGTCATGCGGTCGACGATCACCTCGAGGTGGAGCTCGCCCATCCCGGAAATGAGGGTCTGCCCGCTCTCCTCGTCGGTCTTGACGCGGAACGTGGGATCTTCTTCGGCAAGGCGCTGCAGCGCAAGCGACATCTTGTCCTGGTCGGCCTTCGTCTTCGGTTCGACGGCGACCTCGATGACTGGCTCGGGGAACCTGATCGATTCGAGGATCACCTGGTGCTCGGGATCGCACAGCGTGTCGCCCGTGAAGGACTCCTTCAGCCCGACGATGGCGCCGATGTCGCCGGCGTACACGCGCTCGATCTCCTCGCGGTGGTTCGCGTGCATCTGCAGGATCCGGCTGACGCGCTCGCGCTTCCCCTTGGTCGAGTTCAGCACGTAGCTGCCCGCGTCGAGCGTCCCGGAGTACACGCGGAAATACGCCAGCTTGCCCACGAACGGGTCGGCGGCGATCTTGAAGACGAGCCCGGCGAAGGGTTCGTCGTCGTCCGCGGCACGCAGCACCTGGACGTGCGTCGCGGGATCCTCGCCCGGGGTGGGCGGGACGTCGAGTGGTGAAGGCAGGTAGTCGACGACGGCATCCAGCATGGGCTGGATCCCCTTGTTGCGCAGCGCCGACCCGGCCAGCACCGGGATGATCCGGTTTTGCAGCGTGCCCAGGCGGAGCCCCCGGCGGATTTCCTCCTCGCTCAGCGGCTCGCCCTCGAGGTACTTGTGCGTCAGCGCGTCGTCCATCTCGGCCACGGCCTCGACGAGCGCCTCGCGATGCCGCGCCACGTCGTCGCGCATCTCGGCGGGGATCTCGGTCTCCTGCATGTGGGCGCCCAGGTCGTCGTCCGCCCACACGATCGCGCGCTGCCCCACGAGGTCGACCACGCCGCGCAGCTGATCCTCGCTCCCGATGGGCAGCTGGATCGGCACAGCGTTCGCGCCCAGCCGCTCGCGGATCGAGCCGACCGCGTACCAGAAGTCCGCGCCCGTCCGGTCGAGCTTGTTGATGAAGCAGATGCGGGGCACCCGGTAGCGATCCGCCTGCCGCCAGACCGTCTCCGACTGGGGCTGGACCCCCGCGACGCCGTCGAACACCACGACCGCGCCGTCCAGCACGCGCAGGCTGCGCTCCACCTCCACGGTGAAGTCCACGTGCCCGGGCGTATCGATCAGGTTGATGCGATGGTCGCCCCAGAACGCCGTGGTCGCCGCGGCCGTGATGGTGATGCCGCGCTCCTGCTCCTGCGGCATCCAGTCCATCGTGGCCGCGCCCTCGTGAACCTCGCCGATCTTGTAGATCTTCTTCGTGTAGAAGAGGATGCGTTCGCTGACGGTGGTCTTGCCAGCGTCGATGTGCGCGATGATGCCGATGTTCCGCGTGAGGGCGAGCGGAACCTGTCGTGCCACGATGTCAGATCCCCTGCTGTCGGCCGCGGCCTACCACTTGAAATGGCTGAAGGCCCGGTTGGCCTCGGCCATCTTGTGGGTGTCCTCGCGGCGCTTCACGGCGGCGCCGAGCCCGTTCATCGCGTCCACCAGCTCGCCGGCGAGCTTCTCGCTCATCGACTTGCCGCTGCGCTTGCGCGCGGACTGGACGATCCAGCGCACGCCGAGCGACATCCGGCGATCGCCGCGGATCTCGACGGGAACCTGGTACGTGGCGCCGCCGACGCGGCGGGGCTTGACCTCGATGATCGGCGTGACGTTGCGCAGCGCCGCGTCGAGGACCTCCAGGCCGGGCCGGCGCGCGCTGGCCTCGGCACGGGCGAGCGCCTCGCGGAGGATGCGCTCGGCCAGGCCCTTCTTGCCGTCCATCATGAGCTTGGCGACGATCCGGTCGGTCGACCGGCTGACGGCAGGCGCGTACTTCGCCTTGCGGGGAGTCTGGGCGCGGCGGGGCATGGCTACTTCGCCTTCTGGGACGCCTTGGCGCCGTACTTGGAGCGGCCCTGCTGCCGATCGCGGACGCCCGCCGCATCCAGCGTGCCGCGGATGATGTGGTACTTCACCGAGGGAAGGTCCTTCACGCGCCCACCCCGCACCAGGACCACCGAGTGCTCCTGCAGGTTGTGCCCGATGCCGGGGATGTAGGCGGTGACCTCCATCATGTTCGAGAGCCGGACACGGGCGATCTTGCGGAGTGCGGAGTTCGGCTTCTTGGGCGTCATGGTGCGCACCTGCAGACACACGCCGCGCTTCTGCGGCGCGCCCGGAATCGGTTCCTGGCGCTGCCGGAGGCTGTTCCAGTTCCTGCGCATGGCCGGTGCCTTGACCTTGGTGACCTTGCGCTGTCGGCCCCTGCGCACGAGCTGGCTGATCGTCGGCACGGAGAGCGAGACTCCTTCCCTGGTTGGCTTACGCTTCTGGTGGACGGTTCGCCGATCCGCCTTCGGGCTCACGCAGGACGCCCACGGCGGCGGCGCCGACTTCGACGCCCCCCACTCGACCGAGCCGCAGCAGATCGAGCGAGCGATCGATGGCGACTCCGTCCTGCACAGCCACGCCGATCAGCTCGGCGACGATGGCGGGCGTCGCGTCCGCGGCCACATACAGCCGCGCGACCCGACCGGTCCGAAGCGCCTTGAGGACCTGTCGTCTCCCCACCACCCGGGGTGCATCCCCGAGCTGCAGTTCGACGTCAGGCTGTCCGGCCGTCACCGGATCGCGCCCACCGCAGCGGCAGACGCGACCGCTTCACGGCCACGAACGGGCAGTGTATCAGCGGCCCCCGGGGGTGTCAACGCGCGGCCCGGCGGCCGGAACCCGGGCCACCGACCGCGCGCGACGCCTGTCGACCCGGGCGCGGACCGCCTCACCGGTCGGGGTCCGCTCCCGCGTCGGACGCAGCCTCGGCGGGCTCGCCCGCCGCTTCTGCCTGCCCGTCGCCGCCCTCGGAGAGGAATGGGTTCTGCGCCTCTTCCTCCTCTTCCTCGGGGCGCGACGAGAGGTCTGCCAGGAGCGGATTGAAGCCCTCCTCGTCGGGCCGGTGACCCGCCGACTCCTCGAGGAAGACGTTGTATTCCTCCTTGCCGAAGCCCTCCGGCAGCTCTCCACCGGCGAGCGCTTCGGCGGCGGCGCGACGCTCCGCCTCCCGGCGGGCCGCGATGTTCGCCGGCGCTCCGGTCCCGGCCGGGATGAGCTTGCCGATGATCACGTTCTCTTTCAGGCCCAGCAGGCGATCCTTGGCCCCGTTGATGGCGGCCTCGGTCAGGACCCGCGTGGTCTCCTGGAAGGAGGCCGCGGCCAGGAACGAGCTCGTGTTGAGCGACGCCTTGGTGACGCCCAGCAGGACCGTCTCGGCCGTTGCCGGCTCGCCGCCTTCGGCGAGCACCTGGTTGTTCATCTCCTCGAACTCGAACCGGTCGACGAGCTCCGACGGGAGCTGCTCCGTGTCGCCGGGCTGGTCGATGCGGACCTTGCGCAGCATCTGGCGAATGATGATCTCGATGTGCTTGTCGTTGATCGTCACGCCCTGGCTGCGGTACACCTTCTGGACTTCCTTCACCAGGTACCGCTGGACGGCCTCGCGACCGCGCGTCTCCAGGTACTCCTGCGGGTTGATCGGGCCGTCGGTGATGGAATCGCCGGCGCGGATCTCCTGACCGTTCTCCACCAGCAGCTTGGCGTTGTGCGGGATGGCGTATTCCCGCTCGACGACGTCCTCGGCGCGGACGACGACCTGCGTCCCCTGACGCATCACGACGCCGCGCACCGGACTGGTGACTTCCTCAGCCTGCCCGTCGTGCTCGGCCCGCGCCACGACCTGGTTGACCTCGACGGTGTCGCCCTCCTGGACGAGCACTTCGTGGCCACCGTCGAGCTGCAGCGGCGTGTCGAACACCTCGCGGCTGCTCACCTTCACGCGGCGCGCGCCGTTCTCGCCCGCCACGATCTCGACCACCCCGTCGATGTGGCTGATCTCGGCCTTGCCCTTGGGGACGCGCGCCTCGAACAGCTCCTCGACGCGCGGGAGGCCGGCCGTGATGTCGAGGCCGGCGACGCCCCCGGTGTGGAACGTCCGCATCGTGAGCTGGGTCCCCGGCTCGCCGATGGACTGCGCGGCGATGATGCCCACCGCCTCACCGATCCCCACCAGGCGCCCGGTCGCCAGGCTGCGCCCGTAGCAGGCGCGGCAGACGCCGTGGCGCGACTGGCAGGTCAGCGGCGAGCGGACGGGAATCTCGTCCATCCCGGCCGCGTCGATGTGCGCCGCCGACGCCTCGTCGATCTCGACGTTGCGCTCCACGATCGTCACCGGCTCCGGTCCGCTGGTGTCGACCACCGGCGCCGCGGCCACCCGGCCGATCAGGCGCCGCATGAAGGCGTCCTTCTCGTCGCCGACGATCTCGCGGGTCTCGGCCCGCGTGATCCAGGTGCCCTCGAGCGTTCCGCAGTCGTCCTCTCGGGTGATCACGTCCTGGGCGACGTCGACCAGGCGGCGCGTCAGGTAGCCCGAGTCGGCGGTGCGGAGCGCCGTGTCGGCGAGGCCCTTGCGCGCGCCGTGCGTGGAGATGAAGTACTCGAGGACCGTCATGCCCTCGCGGAAGTTGCTGCGCACGGGGACGTCGATGATCCGCCCGGACGGGTCGGCCATCAGGCCGCGCATCCCGCCCAGCTGGGCGATCTGCCCCTTGTTGCCGCGCGCGCCGGAGGTCGACATCATCTTCAGCGCGCCCATGTCGCTCAGCTCTTCCATCATGGCGCCCGAGACGAGCTGCGTGGTGCGCTGCCAGACATCGACGACCTGCTCGTAGCGTTCGCCCTCGGTGATGAGGCCGCGCTGGAACTGGGCGTCGATGAGCTCGACCTCCTCGTCCGCGCGCTCGAGCAGCTTGGCCTTGGCCGGCGGGACGGTGATGTCGCCGACGGCGATGGTCATGCCGCCGCGGGTGGCGTACTTGAACCCGATGCTCTTGATCCCGTCGACCAGGTGCGCCGTCTCCTCCGGTCCGAGGAGCCGGTAGCACTCGTCGACGAGCTCGCGGAGCGCACTCCGGTTCATCATCTCGTTGCGGTACCGCAGCCGATCCGGGAGGATCCCGTTGAAGATCACGCGGCCGACGGTCGTGTGAAGGCGCTGCGGCACGAGCGCCTGGCGCCCCTCGTCCCAGGCCTGCACGGTGACCTCGACGGTATCGTGCAGCCCGACGGCGGGGTACGTCACGGGGTCGATCCGACCCAGCTCGTAGGCGAGCAGCGCGGCGTCCTCGTCGCCGAAGTGGAGCGTCGCCTCGGCGGCGGCGGGCGCCTCGGGCGTCACCGTCAGGTAGTAGCAACCCAGCACCATGTCCTGGGTGGGCGCCACGACCGGGCTGCCGTCGGCCGGCGAAAGCAGGTTCGCCGTCGACAGCATCATCGTCCGCGCCTCTTCCTGGGCGGCCGCGCTCAGCGGAACGTGGACGGCCATCTGGTCGCCGTCGAAGTCGGCGTTGAAGGCCGGGCAGACCATCGGGTGGATCTGGATCGCGGAGCCCTCGACCAGGACCGGCATGAACGCCTGGATCCCCAGCCGGTGGAGCGTCGGCGCGCGGTTGAGGAGCACCGGGTGATCCGTGATGACATCCTCGAGGACGTCCCACACCTCAGGCCGCACGCGCTCGACGATGCGCTTCGCGCTCTTGATGTTGTGGGCCAGGCCCTTCTCGACCAGCTGGCGCATGACGAACGGCTTGAAGAGCTCGAGCGCCATCTTCTTGGGCAGCCCGCACTGGTGGAGCTTCAGCTCCGGGCCGACCACGATGACCGAGCGGCCGGAGTAGTCGACGCGCTTGCCCAGGAGGTTCTGCCGGAAGCGCCCCTGCTTCCCCTTGAGCATGTCGGAGAGGCTCTTCAGCCGGTGGTTGCCCGTGCCGGCAATGGCGCGACCGCGCCGCCCGTTGTCGATCAGCGCGTCGCAGGCCTCCTGGAGCATGCGCTTCTCGTTGCGGATGATGATCTCGGGCGCGCCGAGCTCGAGCAGCCGCTTCAGGCGGTTGTTGCGGTTGATCACGCGCCGGTACAGGTCGTTCAGGTCGGAGGTGGCGAAGCGGCCGCCGTCGAGCTGCACCATCGGGCGCAGGTCGGGCGGGATCACCGGCAGCACCGACATGATCATCCACTCGGGTCGGTTGCCGGAGCGGCGGAAGGCCTCGATCAGGCGAAGGCGCTTGATCGCCTTCTTGCGGCGCTGGCCGGAGCTCGTGCGCACCTCGCTGTGCAGCTGGCGCGCGAGCGCGTCCAGGTCCATGCGCTGGATGATCTCGCGGACCGCCTCGGCGCCCATGCCCGCCCCGAAGATGCGCGAGCCGCCCCGTGCGCCCGAGCCGTACTTGCGGTCCAGGTCGCGGAAGTTCCACCCGTCGAGCGAGGTTTCGGGGAACATCTCGAGGGACTGGAGACGCGCGATCTCCTCGCGCGCCTTGCGGATCTCCTCCTGCAGACCCTCGGCCTCGCTGCGCAGGCGCTCCCGCTCGGCCTCGATCCGTGCGTCGGCTTCGAGCTGCGCGTCCGCGATGCGCTGCTTCGTGGCGGCCTCTTCGGCCGACTCGCGCTCCTGCAGCTCCGTGTTGACGCGCTCGATCTCCTCGGCGGCGGCCTTCTTCAGCCGCGAGAGCGCCTCCTTGCCGCCGGTCGCGCCGGCGGGCGCGATGATCTCGCCGGTGGGCGCGAACACGATCGCGTCCTCCGCCTTGCCGGTGCCGACGGCCTTGAGCGCCGCCTCGGCTTCCTGGCTGGCCAGCACGAGCTCCTGCGTACGCTGCGTGCGCTGCGTCTCGAGCTCCGCGCGGCGGGAGGCCAGGCCCTCGTTCAGCTCGTCCGTGCGGCGGTTGATCTCGGCCCCGAGCTGATCCTCCAGCTCGGCGAGCGCCTTGCCGCCTTTGCCGCCACGCCCCTCCGCTTCATCGTCGAGCTGGCGAAGCGCCCGCTCGCGCGCGTCCTCGTCCACCCAGGTCGTGATGTAGAGGGCGAAGTAGAGGATCCGCTCCAGGTTGCGCGGGCTGATGTCGAGCAGGATCCCCAGGCGACTGGGCGTCCCCTTGAAGTACCAGATATGGCTGACGGGGCTGGCCAGCTGGATGTGGCCCATCCGCTCGCGGCGCACCTTGGCGCGCGTGACCTCGACGCCGCACTTGTCGCAGATGATCCCCTTGTAGCGGATCCGCTTGTACTTGCCGCAGTAGCACTCCCAGTCCTTCGTGGGACCGAAGATCCGCTCGTCGAACAGCCCGTCCTTCTCCGGCTTGAGCGTCCGGTAGTTGATGGTCTCGGGCTTGGTGACCTCACCCTTCGACCAGCTGCGGATCTGCTCGGGCGAGGCGAGCGAGATGCGGATGGCGTTGAAGTTGTTGACTTCGAGCATCATCTTCCTCCGCGACGCGGCGGGCGACCCGCGGCGCGATCCTGGACCGTGGCGGAGCGGCACCGACCCCGGCCGAAGGCCGGTGCCGCGGGAACATCGAAGCGGCTAATCCTCGAACCCCGCGAGGTTGATCCCACCGAGGTCGGGCAGCGGATAGCCCGAGACATCCTCGGCGAAGTGGATCTCCTCCTCGTTCTCGTTGAGGATCTCGACGTTGAGCCCCAGGCTCTGGAGCTCCTTGATGAGCACCTTGAACGACTCGGGCACTCCCGGCGGCTGAATGTCCTCCCCCTTGACGATCGCCTCGTACGTCTGCACGCGTCCGTTGACGTCGTCCGACTTCACCGTGAGCAGCTCCTGCAGGATGTTGGCGGCGCCGTACGCCTCGAGCGCCCAGACCTCCATCTCGCCGAAGCGCTGCCCGCCGAACTGCGCCTTGCCGCCCAGCGGCTGCTGGGTGATCAGCGAGTACGGACCGGTCGAGCGGGCGTGGATCTTGTCCTCCACCAGGTGGTGGAGCTTGAGCATGTAGATGTAGCCGACCGTGATCTCCTGGTCGAAGGGCTCGCCGGTGCGGCCGTCGCGCAGCACCGTCTTGCCGTGACCGGGCAGGCCGGCCGCGTCGAGCTCGGCGCGGATCTGCGACTCGGAGGCGCCGTCGAACACCGCCGTGGCGGCCTTCTCCCCCTGGACGTGCAGCGCCCAGCCGAGGTGCGTCTCGAGGATCTGCCCGATGTTCATCCGGCTCGGCACGCCGAGCGGGTTCAGGATGATGTCCACCGGCGTTCCGTCCGGCAGCGTCGGCATGTCCTCCTGCGGGAGGATCTTCGCCACGACGCCCTTGTTGCCGTGCCGGCCGGCCATCTTGTCGCCGACGCTCACCTTGCGCTTCTGGGCGACGCTGACGCGGATCAGGCGGTTCACCCCGGGCGCGAGCTCGTCGCCGTTCTCCCGGCTGAAGATCCGGACGTCCACGACCTTGCCACGCTCGCCGTGCGGGAGTCGCAGGCTGGAGTCCTTCACCTCGCGCGCCTTCTCGCCGAAGATCGCCCGGAGCAGGCGCTCCTCGGCGGTCAGCTCGGTCTCGCCCTTGGGCGTGATCTTGCCGACCAGGATGTCGCCGGGCTGCACGTCGGCGCCGATGTACACGATGCCGTCTTCGTCGAGATCCTTGAGCGACTCCTCTCCCACGTTCGGGATGTCGCGGGTGATCTCTTCCGGGCCGAGCTTGGTGTCGCGCGCCTCGACTTCGTGCTTCTCGATGTGGATGCTGCTGAAGAGGTCCTCGCGCACGAGCCGGTCGCTGATGACGATGGCATCCTCGTAGTTGCCGCCTTCCCAGCTCATGAACGCGGCGAGGATGTTGCGCCCGAGGGCCAGCTCGCCGTGGTCGGTCGAGCTGCTGTCGGCGAGCGCCTGCCCCTGCTCCACGCGCATCCCCACGTCGACCAGGGGGCGCTGGTTGATGCAGGTGCCCTGGTTGGAGCGCACGAACTTGTTCAGGCGGTACTCGTCGAGCGGCAGGGCCGGATCGTCGGGCTCGACTTTGATCAGGTCCGCCGTCACGGAGAGGACCGTGCCGGCATGGCGCGCCACGACGACCTGCCCGGAGTCGCGCGCGGCGCGCTCCTCCATGCCGGTCCCCACGATGGGCGCCTCCGGCTCGAGCAGCGGCACGGCCTGGCGCTGCATGTTCGATCCCATCAGCGCGCGGTTCGCGTCATCGTGCTCGAGGAAAGGGATGAGCGCGGTGGCCACGGAGACCACCTGCTTCGGGCTGACGTCCATGTACTCGATCTGGTTCGGACGCGCCTCGGGGAACAGATCGCGGAAGCGGGACGGGACGCGGTCTCCCAGGAAGTGCCCTTCGTCGTCGAGCGGCGCGTTGGCCTGGGCGATGTGGTGCTGCTCTTCCTCGTCCGCGGCGAGGTACACGATGTCCTGGCTGACCAGCGGGCGGATGGGGAAGGCGAGCAGCTTCTGGCGCTTCAGCTCCGCGATCGCGTCCGGCGTGAAGCGCTCCCCGGCGGCGAGGATCACCTTGCCGTCCTTGCCCGCGAGCTCGGCGCCCGCCTCGTACTGCTCGATCCCGGCCTCGTCGTAGCTCACCGTGCGCTTCACGCGCCGGTACGGCGTCTCGATGAAACCGAACTCGTTGATGCGACCGTAGGTCGCGAGCGAGCCGATGAGCCCGATGTTCGGGCCCTCGGGGGTCTCGATCGGGCAGATGCGGCCGTAGTGGCTGTGGTGGACGTCCCGGACGTCGAACCCGGCGCGCTCGCGGGAGAGGCCGCCGGGGCCGAGCGCCGAGAGGCGCCGCTTGCTGGTCAGCTCGGCGAGCGGGTTCGTCTGGTCCATGAACTGGCTGAGCTGGCTCCCGCCGAAGAACTCCTTCATGGCGGCGACGACGGGCCGGATGTTGATCAGCGCGTTCGGCGTGGCCTTGTCGATCTCCTGGATCGTCATGCGCTCCTTGACGACCCGCTCCATGCGCAGCAGGCCGATGCGGAACGCGTTCTGGATCAGCTCCCCGTTGGCTCGGATGCGCCGGTTGCCCAGGTGATCGATGTCGTCCGGGCCGCCGAGCCCGTTGTTGAGCTCGATCAGGCGGCCGACGATCGCCGCGATGTCTTCCTTCGAGATGGTGCGCTGATCTCGCGGCAGGTCGATCCCCATCCGTTCGGCCACGTCGCTCAGCTTCTTGTTGAACTTGTAGCGGCCGACCCGGCCCAGGTCGTAGCGCCGGAAGTTGAAGAACAGGCTCTCCACCAGCTTCTCGGCGTTGTCGCCGGTGGGCGGATCGCCCGGACGCAGCTTCTTGTAGACCTCGATGAGCGCCTCCTGACGCGTCGAGGTGTTGTCGCGCTCGAGCGTGGCCGGGATGTACTGGATGTCGGGGTTGGCGTCGAGCCGGCGGAACAGCTCGACCATCGCCTCATCGCTCTCGTAGCCGACAGCCCGCAGTAGCTTGGTCGCCTCGAGCTTGCGCTTCCGGTCGACCTTGACGTAGAGCTGCCCCTTGGCGGCCGTCTCGAACTCAAGCCAGGCGCCGCGGTTGGGGATCACCTTCGCGCTGAAGAGCGAGCGGCCGGTGGCCTGATCCTCGACCGCGGTGTAGTAGACCCCGGGCGATCGCACCAGCTGGCTGACCACAACCCGCTCGGCGCCGTTGATGATGAACGTGCCCTGGTCGGTCATGAACGGGAAGTCGCCCATGTAGACCCGCTGGCTCTGGATCTCGCCGGTCTCCTTGATGCGGAGCTCGACGTTCACGTAGAGCGGACGGCTGAAGGTGAGGTCCCGTGTGCGGCATTCGAGCTCGCTGTACTTGGGCTCCCCGAACTCATAGTCGAGGAAGTGGAGCTCCATCACCTTGCCGGTGAAGTCCTGGATCGGGCTGATCTCGTCGAAGAGCTCCCGCAGCCCACGCGAGACGAACCAGTCGAACGAATCGAGCTGCAGCTCGATCAGGTTGGGGATCGGCAGGACTTCGGGGATACGGGAGTACTGCTTCCGGACAGGCGTCAGCAACGCCCGCCGGGACGACTCAGCGACAGACAGCATGAACCGCTCCTTGGCGGAGGAGGAAGGGTAAAGAGGGGGCCGCGCTCACAGACCAGCCAGCATACCATGCTCTGGCGACATGTCAAACACCCCTCCCGCCCGTGGGCGGCAGGGGCTGCGGTGAGCCCGGCCGGCGGCGCACTGCCGGCCCGAGCGGAGTTCCGGCGGAGACGGCGGGCTCACCGGCCGCCTCCGCCCCACAGTAGCAGACGCTACTTGATCTCGACCGTGGCGCCCTGCTCGCTGAGCGCCGCCTTGATCTTCTCCGCCTCGTCCTTGGTCACGCCCTCCTTGACGGGCTTCGGCGCACCGTCGACGAGGTCCTTGGCCTCCTTCAGGCCCAGGCCCGTGAGCTCCCGGACGACCTTGATCACCGGGATCTTGTTGGGGCCGATCTCCTTGAGGATGGCGGTGAACTCGGTCTGCTCTTCTTCCGCCGGTGCGGCCGCGGCCGGTGCGGCGGCGGCCGGTGCGGCCGCGGCTGCAACCGGTGCCGCGGCGGTGACGCCGTAGCGCTCCTCGAACTTCTTGATGAACTCGGACAGCTCGAGGACGGTCATGCCGTCGATCGCCTCGAGGATCTGGTCCTGCGTCAGCGTTGCCATGCGTGTCTCAGCTCCGTTCGTTGTGTGTCTGGTGCGTGTCGATCGCGCGCGTCGGGCGTCGTCAACCGGCCGCGGCCGCCTTCCGCTCGGCGAGCTGCTGGAGCGCGTACCCCAGGTTGCGCAGCGGCGCGGCCAGCAGGCCGCCCATCGTCCCGATCGGCGACACCATCGCCCCACCCAGCTCGGAGAGCAGGATGTCGCGTCCCGGCAGGGTCGCCAGGCGCGTCACGTCGTCGGCCTCGATGCGCCGCTGGCGCACGACGCCGCCGCGGACGTGGACCGTCCGATACGATCGGACCGCGTCAAGGAACACGCGGGCCAGCTGGCTCTCCTCGATCGACCCGAGCGCCAGCGCGCTGGGTCCCTCGAGGAGCGGCGCCAGATCGCCCACCCCGGCCTGCTCGGCCGCGATGCGCGCCAGGCGGTTCTTGACGATGCGGTACTGGATGCCCTGCGCGCGCAGCGCGCGCCGGATGGCGAGGAGATCGGCCACCTTGAGGCCGCGATAGTCGCTCACGATGGCCGTGCTGCTGGCCGACAGGGCGGCAGCGAGATCTGCCACCTCGGCCCGCTTGGCCTCGTTCGGCATGGACCCTCCTTTCCCGTGTTGCGGCGCCTGCCGCGCAGACGCCCCTGCGTCGTTCCGCGCAAGGGCGGCCGCGTCCGGGCAGACCCGGGACGGAGCCCATGCCTCGGCGTGCCCGCCGCCTCCGCGAGCGCGGAGACGGCGATTTCAGCCCTGCCGGCGTGCCGGCGAGGAGTCGCAACGCTGTCTCTGGCGGAACTGACTGTTCGATTGTCCGCGGCGCCCGGCCCGAGGCCGTCGCCGCTCGTCTGATCC
>JBJKRK010000094.1:0-6221 GCA_046704705.1 Candidatus Limnocylindrales bacterium
CGCCGACGCACACAGCGGCAGTCGGGGCGGGTGGTTCGGCGGGCGGTGGCGTGGGAACAGGCGAGCGAACCGGCGCGGGCGTGACGGCCGGCGCCGGCGTGCTGGCGGGAGGAGGCGTCGGTTTCACGTGTCCGGGTGGCGTGCCGTGCGGGTTGCCGGCGAGGACCGGAGCGGGCACGAACGGGGACGGGATGGGGAGCGTCCCCAGGCCGCACAAGGCCAGCAGCAGCACCATCGAGACGAGCGCGGGAACCCGACGCGGGCGGCTCATCGGGACACCCTCGATGACCGCGCTCGGGATTCGTCACAGTGGGCGCTCGCGGGCCCCCCGGCCGGCGCCGACGGCGCATGGAGACGGCACAGCCGGCACGGTCGAGGTCCCGAACACGTCGGCGCTGGAGCGGTGGAGTCGGCGTCCGTGTCCAAGGTCTGCCTCTTGCCTGAAGCTGATCGACGTGGTGACCGTACGCGGCATGGCGAACACGGACCATCGATCCTTGGTACGCATGGGTCCCGTCGACGGCACGCACCACCTGCGGGCACGGGCGGTGCGCCGGCGCACGTCCTGCTCACGCGTAGCTCGATCGTCCCATGCCGCCGATCGGCCTGGGCAGTGACGGACCTTCAGGTGCGGTCACAGCGCACAGGTCGGGCAGTCGCCCGACGGCCGCGCCCCCAGGTGGAGTCACAAGGCGCACGTAGGGGCAGTCACGCCCCCAGTGACCGCTCAATCCCCCAGGCAGGTGCCGACGTGTCGGGCGGCCACCACCCACTCGTGGTCGGGGGGAACCGTGCGGCGCCTTCCGGCGACGCGCTCGATCGGTACCGGGGCCGTGCCGTCTCCCCGCGCGGCCACCATCACGCCGAACCGCCGCTCGTGCAGCAGGTCGGCCGCAGCGCTCCCCAGCCGTGTCGCGAGCAGCCGGTCCACCGGTGACGGTGTCCCGCCGCGCTGGACGTAGCCCAGGATCGTGACCCGGGACTCCAGCCCGGTGCGTTCCTCGAGCGCGCGGGCCAGCTGCAGGGTGTTTCCGGCGTGGGCGCCCTCCAGAGCGACGAGCTCGGCTGTCGCCCGCTCCTTCTCGTCGCTCGTCGTGGCCGCCTGCCGGCGCGCTTCCGCCTCGGCATAGACGCGCGCATCGTCCGCCGTGCGCGCACCCTCGGCGACGGCGACGATGCTGAAGTTCGTGCCGCGGCGGCTGCGGCGTTTGATCGCGTCCACCACGCTGTCGATCGCGTAGGGGATCTCCGGAATCAGGATGACGTCCGCGCCACCGGCAAGGCCGGCCGCGAGCGCGAGCCAGCCGGCGCGGTGGCCCATGAGTTCGGCCACGATGATCCGGTGGTGGCTGTGCGCGGTGCTGTGCAGCCGGTCGATCGCCTCCGTGGCGATCTCCAGCGCCGTGGCGAAGCCGATCGTCGCGTCGGTCTCCGCCAGATCGTTGTCGATGGTCTTGGGGAGCGTGACGACGTTCAACCCGGCGCGGGCCAGGCGCAGCGCGTTCCGGTGCGTCCCCCCACCACCCAGGCAGACGAGCGCGTCCAGGTCGAGCTTCTCGTAGTTGCGCACGATCGTCTCGGTCATGTCGGTGATCTGCCCATCGATGAGCATGCGGTGGGGCTTGTCACGGCTCGTGCCGAGGACCGTGCCGCCCACGGTCAGGATGCCCGCCAGCCGGCCCGAGTCGAGGCGCAGGCGCTCACCCTGGGCGAGGCCCCGGAACCCGTCGCGAAACCCCACGACCTGCATCCCGTAGCGGCCGATGGCCGCCTTCCCGATGCCGCGGATCGCGGCGTTCAGTCCGGGACTGTCGCCGCCCGCGGTCAGGATCCCGATGCGCGGTTTCCGTGCCACGTCTGCTTCTCCGTCTCCTCCGGCCGGCGCGGTGCGCTCGTTGCTCGATCGATGACCGATCCATCGAGCAGGATACGGTCTCGGCCGGCGTCGGACTCCGCGTCGATCGGCGCCGCTCAGCCCGCCTGGGGTGAGTGGCCGTCGACGCCGACCTCGATCAGCGGGCTGTCGGCGACCATCGCGTCGAGATCGGTGCGACCCCAGGCCTGCGCGACGCGCTCGAGGACCGCCCGTCGCTCGCCCGGCTCGGTGATGATGCGCGCGGTGGCGGGCAGGTCGGCGCTGACCCCGCGCTTCAGGTGCAGGGTGAAGCGGGGATCCGCGCCCAGGTTGGCCAGCCAGCTGCGCCGCCGCCGGGCCACGGGTCTCCCGCTGATGTACACGCGGCCGTCCAGTACGTGGTAGCCGATCTCGATCCGCCGCGGCTGTCCCGAGTGCCGCCCGGTGGTGGTGATGTCGGCAATGCCGCTCTGTGAAAGGGCGTGCCGAACTGCGTCGTCCATGATTCCTCGCTGCGCTGGCCGGGAGGCGGTTCCGGCTGCGGCCCGCGCCGGCTCCACGGACGAGTCTACGTGGAGCGGCCGGATCGGCCCCGGTTGCCAGCGTCAGCCGGCGGGCGAAGGGATGAAACAGCCGTAGGCGATGCCCGCGAAGTCCACCGTCCGGTGGAAGAAGAGGTGACCGTCGAAGCCGAGCGCGGCGATCTCCGCGTCCGTTTGCAGGTACTGCGCTCCGCCCGAGGCGTACAGGCCGCGGTAGTTGTCCGACTCGATGAGACGCGGCACCCGCTCGCCGCTGGAGGCGCGAAAGACGTAGCCGATCTTGTCGTCGAAGAGGAACACGAGCCCGTCACTGACAGCCGCGACCACGGCATGGCCCGCGAGGTGGACGCGCTGGACGATCCGGTCACCCGGCCGGTCGATGATGTACGCGGTACCGCCCGACGGGTCGGTGGCCGAGCTGACGACGACGACCGACGCTGTCCCGCCCTGGGCCAGCAGGGTGCCCGTCCCCGCTCCCGGCACCCGAGCCGACCTGTCGGCCGGCAGGCGCGTTCCGGCTCCCGTGCACGACTCGGGGACGCGTGCGCTCGAATACGGCGACAGGAGCGCGAAGCCGACGACGAGGAGGAATACCGCAACGAGCGTCACGCCGGCGATGCCGCCCAGCAACGCTGCCCACCGCGGAACCGGCAGTCTCATCCGAACCATTTCCCCCGTATGCGCAGGCCCCTAGCACGCCGGCCCGGAGACGATGGCTTCCACTGTGGAACCTACTGGCGCTCGAAGTCGAGCCGCATCAACCAGCGTGCCAGGTGGTCGGCGTGACTGGCAGTCTCGACGATGCGCTGAAAGCCCGCCGCCTCGAACATGCTGGCGACCCCCGTGTACATGAATGGCGCGCTGCGCCGCGTGCCGCCGGGGTCGGTGGGATACGCTTCGAGACCCACGGCGCCGTGTGCCCGGGCGTAGTCGACGGCGCCGGCGAGGAGCGCGGTGGCGACCCCCCGACGCCTGTACCCGGGCCGCACGCTGAAGCAGACGATCGACCAGACGGGCAGGTCGTCGAGCTTCGGGATCGTGCGGCTCCGCTCGAGCCGCCGCATCACGTCGCGCGGGCCGAAACCGCACCAGCCGACCGGCATCTCCCCCAGGTAGCCAATTACCCCCGGGACGGGCCGGCCGGCGCACTGCTCCCGCAGCGCCTCCCGCTGCCGGTCCGCGGTCGAGCGGCTGAACTCGCTTGACGTCTGGCGCCACCACTGACACCAGCAGCAGCGGTTGATCACCGGCTCGATGTCGTCGAATCGGTCGGGCGTGGCCGGCCGGACGACGATCGTTCCGGGCTCAGGTGGGCGTTCGCTGGATCGCGACATGACCCGGGGAGTGTGCCATGAACGTCCGGGGTCGGAGGGAGCGATCGCTGCGCCGCCGCGTGGTCACGTCACGGCGGGGCCGGCTTCGGAGTACCGTGGCTTTTCGAACGCACCACGCTCGCGCGCAGCGCCCCCTCAAGGAGGCCACAGACACCGCGTCATGGGACCCCGTCGGCCGCCAGGCGATTTCCGGATCGAGGACCTCGAGGAATGGCTTGCCCGCCAGCGAGCGGGTGGTCGAACCCGCGCCTCGGGCGACCGGCCGCCGCCGCGGCGTGTGCGCCGCACCGGCCCCGGCGCGCGTCGGTTCCGCGTGGCCGTCGTGGTTCTGCTCATTGTCGTCATCCTCGCCTGGTTCCTCTTCGGCCTGCTGTCCGGGCCGCTCGCCGACTACCTGTGGTTCGAGAACGTGGGGTTCGGCACGGTGTGGACGACGCAGTTCACGTACGGCATCGCGCTCTTCCTGCTCGGCCTGATCGCGTCGGCCGTGGTGCTGCTGGGAAACCTGCTGGTCGCCTGGCGGCTGAGCGGAGAGCCCAGCGATGCGGATGCCGCGGCACACACGCGTGTCCATACCGTCGACGGCTATCCGGGCGAAGACTGGCTGGCGCTTGCCGCCGCCCTCCCTCGCGGCACGCTGCGTGCCGTCCTGCTCGGCGTCGCCGTCCTCCTGGCGCTGCTGCTGGGGTTCGCCCTGTCGGGGGACTGGCAGACCGTCGCGCTCTGGCTGCACCGGGTGCCGTATGCGCCGACCGGGAGCGCCGTCGTCGACCCGATCTTCCACCTCGACCTGGGTTGGTGGATGTTCGACCTGCCCTTCCTTCACCTCGTGACCGCGCTTGCTGGCTCACTGCTCTTCGTCAGCCTGCTGCTGATCGCCGCCGCGTACGGCCTGGCAGCGCTGCGGGGCGCGGACGTGACCAGGCGGGGGCCGCTGCTGCACCTGGCGATCGTTGGCGCGGCATGGCTCCTGGATGTCGCGGCGATCCAGTGGCTCGGGCGGTACGACCTTTCCTACACGCAGAACGGATTTGTGCCGGGCGTGACTGCAACCGACGCGACCGTGCGGCTGCCGCTCGCTGCCGTGACCGCCGCCACGACCGTGGCCGTCGCCGTGGGGCTGCTCGCCGCGGCCGTCTCCCGTCGGCCCCGGCTGGCGCGCAGCGCCGCGATCGTCGGCGGTGCGTGGTACCTGGCGTTGCTCGTCGCCGGTGCGGTGCTTCCCGCGGCGTACCAGCAGCTCGTCGTTGCGCCGAACCAGAATTCGGCGGAGGCCCCGTACATCGCGAACAACATCGCGCTCACGCGCAAGGCGTTCGCCCTCGACACCTGGAAAGTCGAGTCGTACACGGGCAAAGCGGCGCTGACGGCGTCCGACGTGAGCAGCGATCAGGCGACGTTCAACAACGCGCGGCTGTGGGACTATCGCCCGCTGGCCGCGACGCTCGACCAGCTGCAGACGGTGCGGCAGTACTACGACTTCACGTCCGTGGACATCGACCGGTACGACATCAACGGGCAGCCCACCGAGGTGATGCTCTCGGCGCGCGAGATGGCCCTGGACAAGAGCCAGTCGAACCCGTCCTGGATCGCGGAGCACATCCTGTACACGCACGGCTACGGCCTGGCCATGGTGCCGGTGAACGCGGTCGACGCGAACGGCCTGCCCGATCTCATCATCCGCGACCTGCCGGTGACCGAGTCGCCCGGCGCACCGACGGTGAGCCAGCCCAGGATCTACTTCGGCGAGCGGCCCTCCAACTGGGTCCTCGTCGACGCGAAGAGCGACGAGTTCGACTATCCCTCGAGCGCAGGCAACGGCAACGATGTCGACACGCGCTACAAGGGGAGCGCGGGCCTGTCGATCGGATCGCCGCTCGCGCGCGCCTTCTGGGCCTGGGACCTGGGCGACATGAACCTGCTGATCACCGACCAGATCACGGCGCAGACGAAGCTCCTGCTGCACCGCAGCCTGGCGGACCGTCTCGGGATCCTCGCGCCCTTCCTGGCGCTGGATGGCGACCCGTACCTCGTCGTCGCGCCGAACGGGCACCTGGTGTACGTGCAGGACGCGTACACGACGACAGCGTCGGTGCCAGACGCCTCCACGACCAGCGACAGCACGCTGCACCGAACGTACGACTACATCCGCAACAGCGTGAAGATCACCATGGACGCGTACGACGGCACGGTGCACTTCTACGTGAACGATCCCTCCGACCCGCTGATCCGGGCCTGGGAGGGGGTGTTCCCCTCGATGTTCGAGCCGCTCTCGGCGATGCCGGCGGGGCTGCAGGCGCACCTGCGCACGCCCCAGGCGATGTTCAACGCGCAGACGCAGATGTACGCCGCCTATCACGTCACGAACGTGGCGAGCTTCTACAAGGGCGACGACCTGTGGACGGTGCCCTCGGTGAGCAGCGCCGGCACCCCGGTCCTTGCGCCGCAGGCGTACTACGTGGAGATGCGCGTGCCCGGCCAGAGCGGCCC
>JBJKRK010000095.1:0-7565 GCA_046704705.1 Candidatus Limnocylindrales bacterium
GCCCACCGCCAGCCAGGCCAAGACCTCCCCGCGCCGCCGGGACCAGTGCTCCGCCCGGCCCTGGCGCGTGCCTGGCCGCCCGCGCGATCTCGAGCCAGCCCGGGCCTTCCGCCGCCCACTGGACGCGCAGGACCGTCAGCCGAGCGAGGAGCGCGGCGTGTCGTGGTGGATCGACCTTCGCGGCCGTCAGCAGGAAGGCCAGGGGATTGAGGTCGTTGCCGGCGCCGACGCGGCCCTCCGCACACGCCTGCAGGGGGGCGGTACCCCGACCGCTGAACGGATCGAAGACGACGTCTCCGGGCCTGCTGTAGCGGGCGATGAAGGCGTGGGCCAGCCCGGCCGGGAACATGGCCAGGTAGCTGCACATCGGGTGGAACGAGTGGCCCCAGAGCCGTTGCTGCAGCTTCCACTCGGGCGCCAGCGGCAGCACGGGCAAGCCGGTGGCGAGCCCGGCATCAAGCTGCCCGGCGGATGGTCGCGCGCTGAGAGACACTGGCTGCCCTCGTACGACGGCGTAACGGCGCCGCCCGGCAGGCTGCGGTGGGCCGACACATGGTAGCTGCTCGCGGCTCGGATTGCCAGCCAGCCGGACACCACTCGTCTGCGGGCGCTGCTGAGGGCCGTCAGTCTGCCGCCGCTACCCCGGCCGGTGCCGCGACCCGTCAGGCGCCGCTGCCCGCCAGCCGGGCCGGCGCGGGCTGCCTGCGAAGCGCCGCGACCGAGACGGCGACGACCAGGATCAGCAGCACGAGCGTGAAGGGATGCAGCGTGATGACGCCCTGGTCGAGCAGCGTCAGCTCCGCGATGCCGGCGGTCGCGACGAGCACCGTGAGGCCGGCACCGCGTCCCACGGGCCACATCGCCGCGGCCGCCGCGAACAGCAGCACGCAGTCCTGGGTGAAGAGGTTCGGGTCGGTGAGCAGCACGACGAGGATGCCGGCCGCCAGCATCCTGCGGGCGCCGGGCGACTGGAACCCGGGTGGAACCCGCAGCGCGGCCGCGGCGTACAGCCCGAGCAGGCCCAGCACGAGCACCGCCCAGAGGACGTTCACCAGGCCGACCGCGCCCTGGCCGATGTATCCCACGAGCAGCCCGTTCAATCCCTCCGCGGTCGCCAGGTCGCCCTGCCACACGGAGTGCTGCGTCACCCCGGCGCCCGTGAAATGGCTGAAGGCCACCTGCAGGAGGTACCCCACGTACTGGATGTCGATGCCTGCTCCCGTGAAGGGCAGGGTGACCACGACGAGCGCCGCTCCCAGTCCGACGCACCACGCGATCGCTCGCCATTTGCGGGCGAGCAGCAGGGCCAGCAGCGGCAGCGCGAGGAGCTGTGGCTTCAGCCAGAGCACCGCCAGCCAGGCGCCGGCCGCCCCCCAGGAACCCCTCCGTGCCGCGAACATCGCGGCGAGCGAACCGACGAGCAGCACGATCGACCACTGTCCCTCGGCCAGGGCGTGATAGAAGGGGAAACTGAGCGTGATCACGAGTCCGCCCACCACACGCTCGCGGGGCGGAAGCTCGTGCGCGACCCAGGCCGCCGCGACCACGGTCAGGAGCACGTTCACCGCAGCCCATGCGGCACGGGCCGCCGTGTAGGGCAGGGCGGCCAACGGGGCGAACGCGACCGCTGCGAACGGCGGGTTGATGAAGGGCATGTAGCCGTTGGCGCCGACCGGATAGGGGATGATCGTCCGCTGGATGGCCGTCATGGCACCCTCGTCGTAGAGCTGACCCGGTCGCCCCTCGAGGACCAGCTTCCCGGCGCCGAAGAAGGCGAGGAAGTCGTGGTGCGCGTTGGCTGACGCCGGTGCCATCAGTTCCTCGACCAGCGCGACGGCCAGGAGGGCGCCGATGAGCACGATGCACGCCGCAAGCACCCAGAGGACGGTCGGGCGCTGCCGCTGGTTCAGCTGGCCGACGGCGCCGCTGGGGGCTGCGCCGGGATGGGCGGACGTCTTCGCTACGCTCCGGTCGGCTGCGGAGCCGCGGCACCGGTGGGATCGGCGGGGGAGACTGCTGTCACGAGCGCGGAGTATGACGCAAGTCGTGCGCGGAGGCGCGCGGCGCTCAATCCGCCCGGTCGAGTGCCTGCCGCACGGCCTGCGCGAGCGCCCCCGCGCTGAACGGCTTGGGCAGGAATGCAACGTCGGCCGCAACCACCCCGTGGTGGATCACCGAGTTCTCCGTGAACCCCGAGATGAACAGGGTCCGTAGGCCGGGACGCACGGCCTGCAGCTCTCGTGCCAGGTCGGCGCCGTGCATACCCGGCATCACCACATCGGTCACCAGCAGGTCGATCGGCCGTTCGAATCCGCCGGCCCGCAGCAGCGCCGTGGCGCCATCCGACGCCTCGAGCACGTGATAGCCCTGCGCTTCGAGGGTACGCCGGGTGAAGGCACGCACGGACGCGTCGTCCTCGACGAGCAGAATCGTCTCGGTCCCTGCCGGAAGCGGTGCCGCTGACCGGCGATTCTCCGGGGTGGCAACCGGCTCGTCCGCGCGGGGGAAGTAGATCCGCACCGTGGTGCCCTGCCCCGCTTCGCTGTACAGGAACACCGAGCCGCCTGACTGCTTCACGATCCCGTACACGGTCGCCAGGCCCATGCCGGTGCCCTTGCCCCGTTCCTTCGTCGTGAAGAACGGCTCGAAGGCACGCTGCCTGGTCTGCTCGTCCATGCCCACGCCGTTGTCGGAGACGGCGAGCATCACGTACGGGCCCGGCACGACTTCCGCGTGCGTCTCCGCGTAGCCGGCGTCGAGCTCCACGTTGGCTGCTTCGATCGTGATGCTGCCGCCCGCGGGCAGCGCGTCACGGGCATTCACCGCGAGGTTGACGATCACCTGCTCGAGCTGGCCGGGATCCACGTTGATGTTCCCGGCGCCGGGCTGCATGTGCGTGTGGAGCCGGACATCCTCGCCGAGCAGCCGACGCAGCATCGGCGCGATCCCCGCGACCACCTCGGCGGGATCGACCACCCTGGGCTGGAGCACCTGACGCCGCCCGAAGGCGAGCAGCTGGCGCGTGAGGTCGCTCGCGCGGTCGGCCGCAAGGAGCGCCTGGTCGAGGTCGCTCCGCCCCGGGCTCTCCGCGGGGAGATCGTTGCGCACGAGTTCGACGTAGCCGCGCAGCGCCGTGAGCAGGTTGTTGAAATCGTGCGCGATGCCGCCGGCGAGCTGCCCGATCGCCTCCATCTTCTGCGCCTGCCGGAGCTGCTCCTCCAGCGCCTGCTCGCGGGTGACGTCGCGGCCGATGGAGACGGATCCCGCAAATCTGCCCGCATCGTCCTGGATCGGCGAGACGGTAATCTCGGTCTTGATCAGCGCGCCGTCCGCGCGCCGGGTGTCGACCACGCCTGTCCAGGTGCGACCGGCGCTGAGCGCCAGCTGAAGTTGCGGCTCAAACGGTGCCGCCAGCCCGCCTGTCAGGATTGTCGCCGGCTTCCCTGTGACCTCACCGAGTTGTTGGCCGCTGATCCGCTCGAGGGCGGGATTCATGTACACGATGCGGCCGGCGGCGTCCATTACCAGCACCGTGTCAGCCACCTGCTCCACCGCGGCGGCCAGCCGGTCCCGCTCGGCCTCGACCTTCTTCCGCTCGGTCAGCTCGGTCACGTACACGAGCAGCGCCGGCCCGTCCGGCAGCACGATCCTCGCGCCCTGCAGGAGCACAGGGAACTCGCTCCCATCCCGCCGGACCCCCACCGTCTCGTAGCCCAGCGGTTCGTCGAAGCCGGCGGTTCGCCGCGCGGCCCGCATGATCGCCGCCTCCCGGGCGTGAGGCGCGACGCGGTCGTACACGGATCGTCCCTCGACCTCCGCCAGGTCGCCGTAGCCGAACATCGCCAGTGCGGCCGCGTTCGCCGCCAGGGCCACGCCGTCGCGGTGCATGAAGGTGGCCACCGCCGACTGCTCGAAGAGCGCCCGGAACCGCGCCTCGCTCTCCTCGAGGGCTCGCTGCGCCAGGAGCCGCTCGCTCACGTCCCGTGCCACGACCATGGCCGCCCGCCGGCCCTCGAACCGGATCGCGTGCGCCGTGACCTCGACGTCGATGACGCTGCCGTCCTTCCGGCGGTGGCGCCACAGGCCGGCATCCTCGAGCGGTTCCCGCTTGCGGCCGAGGTGCGCGCGGAGCCGGGCGACGTCTTCTGGCGGACGGATATCGGTGAGGCGCATGGCCAGGAACTCGTCCCGGGTGTACCCATAACGGCGCACGGCGGTGTCGTTGACTTCGAGGAACTCGAGCGTCTCAAGGTCGTACACCCACATCGGCAGCGGGCTGCTGGAGAAGAGCAACTCGAAGCGGGCCTCGCTCTGGCGCAGGCGCTCCTCCTGGGCGCGCAGCGTCCTCTCGGTGTCGCGCAGGTCCGTGATGTCGGTCGCCAGGACGATGTGGCCGGTCAGGTCGCCCTCGAGGTTCCGCACCGGGAAGCCCGAGGCGCGGGCGACCGCCGTCGAGCCGTCGTTGCGGCTCAGCCGGATCTCCGCCCGCACCGCCGCATCGCCCGCCAGGCGGCGCAGCCCGGCTCGTGCGCGATGTCCCGTGACCTGGTCGGGCGTCCAGCCGAGCATCTCGGTGGCGGCCGCGTTCCACAGCCGGACGACGCCGCTCGCGTCCAGCCCCACGACGGCCACGGGGATCTGCTCGAGCAGCTCGCGTCTCGCGGCGTCCCGCACCTGGGCCTGCAGCCGGGGTCCGATGTCGCGCGTGACCACGGCGGCACCTCGGACCCGGCCCTTCGCGTCGGCGATGGGGGAGATGGTCACGGAGACGTGCAGCGGCCGTCCGTCGCGTGTGACCCGGACGGTCTCGAGCCCCTCGATCCGCTCGCCACGGGCGAGCCGGACCAGGATGTCCGCGATCTCCGCGTGCTTCTCCGGCGGTGCCAGGGTGCGCACGTGCGATCCCACGATCTGGGCCGCCGTGTACCCGTACAACCGCTCCGCGGCGGGGTTCCAGCTCGTGATGGTGCCGTCGAGCGCCTTGGAGAAGACCGCATCGTCGACGGCGGCGATGACGGCGGTGGCGTACGCGGCGGGCAGCGTTCGCACTGGTGACCCTCCGGGATGCGGAGCCCGCCTGATCGGGCGGACTGTCCCCTGCGAATCGGCGCAGACGGGTCGCGCTTCGGTCGAGCTTACCGGGCCACCGCTCCCCGGCAAGCGGTACTTCGGTCCGATCGGTCGTCTGTATTTGCTATTTCAGCGCATCAATGTAGAGCAATTCCGCCTGTACCGTCGCCGACCGATCAGGCCGGGCGGCGCGTTCGCCGGGAGCGCCTGATGAGCGCGTTCGTCGATGAGTCGTGGGCCAGGGCCGGCTCCGCGTCGGCCTGCAACTCGGGAATGATGCGCCGGGCGAGCGCCTTGCCGAGCTCGACTCCCCACTGGTCGAAGGAGTTGATGCCCCAGATCGTCCCCTGCACGAAGACCTTGTGCTCGTACAGGGCGACCAGCGAACCGAGCGCCCGCGGCGTCAGGCGATCGAGCAGGATGACGTTCGTCGGTCGATTGCCCTCGAACGTCCGGTGCGCCAGCTGCGCCTCCGGGATCCCCTCCGCACGCGCCTCATCGGTCGTCTTGCCGAACGCCAGCGCTTCCGCCTGGGCGATCAGGTTGGCCAGCAGCATGTCCTCGTGTGGGGGGAGAGGATCGAGGGGTTCGACGAAGCCGATCAGGTCGAGCGGAACGACGGTCGTCCCCTGGTGCAGCAGCTGGAAGTAGGCGTGCTGCCCGTTGGTCCCCGGCGTGCCCCACACGATCGGCCCCGTCTCGTAGTCCACCCGCGTCCCATCGAGCGTGACGTGCTTGCCGTTCGATTCCATGTCGAGCTGCTGCAGGTACATCGGCAGCCGCTCGAGGTACTGGCTGTAGGGGACGACGGCGTGGGTCTGCAGGCCGACGAAATCGCGGTACCAGACGCCCGCGAGCCCGAGGAGCACCGGCAGGTTGCGCTCGAATGGCGCGCGCCGGAAATGCTCGTCCATGGCGTGGAACCCATCGAGCATCTCACGAAAGCGGGTCGGGCCGATCGCGATCATCAGCGACAGGCCGATCGCCGCGTCGTACGAGTAGCGCCCGCCGACCCAGTCCCAGAACTCGAACATGTTCGCGGTGTCGATGCCGAAGTTCCGCACCTCGTCGGCGGCGGTGGACACGGCCACGAAATGCTTCGCCACCGCCGACTCATCGCCGCCCAACCCGGCCAGGAGCCAGTCGCGCGCCGTGCGGGCGTTCGTCATCGTCTCCAGCGTGGTGAACGTCTTCGAGGCGACGATGAAGAGCGTCTCCGCCGGGTCCAGGTCGCGCGTCTTCTCGGCGAAGTCGGCCCCGTCGACGTTGGAGACGAAGCGGACGTCGATCGATCGGTCGGCGTAGAAGCGCAGTGCTTCGGTCGCCATCTCGGGCCCCAGGTCGGAGCCACCGATTCCGATGTTGACGACGTTGCGGATGCGCTTCCCCGTGTGGCCCCTCCAGCTCCCGTCGCGCACGCGGTCGGCGAAGGCACCCATGCGATCCAGCACGGCATGGACGTCGGGCACCACGTCATGACCGTCGACCAGGATCCGTTCATCGCGCGGGGCGCGCAGGGCCACGTGCAGCACGGCGCGGCGCTCGGTCGTGTTGATGCGCTCTCCGGAGAACATCGCCTCGATGCGTTGGGCCAGGCCTCGGGCGCGTGCGAGATCGAGCAGCAGGCGCAGGGTCTCGTCCGTGACGCGGTTCTTCGAGTAGTCGAGATACACGCCCGCGGCTTCCGCAGTCAGGCGCTCGCCGCGCTCGGGATCCGCGGCAAACAGCCGCCGCAGGTCGAGCGCATCCGCGTGGCGTGCGTGGGCGGCGAGTGCGCGCCATTCGGGCAGGGCCGTCAGCCGCGCGCTCATCACGCTCGTGGGGATCATGTCGGACATCGTCTTCCTCCGGCAGGGTGGTCGACGCGTCCACCCTACCGCGGGGGAACGAAACGCGCGGATCTGCGGAGGGCGAGGCCCGCGCCGGGCCGCCACGGTCACGCGCGCGACCGCCCCGGCCGCGCACCCTGCGACCGCCCTGGCCGCGCACCATGCGACCGCCTTGGCCGCGGTGCCGTCGACGTGCCGGTCGGGCGCCACTCCATCGGTGCGGTTGCGGTCGCCCGGCCTGCCGGCATCCGACCCTCGCGGGCAGTGTGGTGACGGCAGCACGAGTGCCCAGGCGCGGCGGAAGGCGGGCGCGAGGGCTGTAGACTCCGGCCGAGCCCCGGTAGCTCAGCGGACAGAGCAACGGTCTTCTAAACCGCAGGTCAGAGGTTCGAGTCCTCTCCGGGGCGCCACGGTTTTGCGCCCAGGCGGTCGTCCCGAGGAACCGCTGGGGATCGCCCCCAGCCGCGTGATCGTCGGGCCTGTCGCCCCGCACACCGCACGTGTCATCCGCGACACCCACGCCCGCGACACTCGCGACACCCACGCCCGGTCACCCACATGCGCGACACCCGCGACACGGCCGGCGCGCGTACCGGGCAGCGCCGGCGAACAGCCTGGAAGCGGCGGGCCGGCGTCCATCCGCCGCCCGGCTCCGGTGACCCCGGG
>JBJKRK010000096.1:0-5250 GCA_046704705.1 Candidatus Limnocylindrales bacterium
CCGTCGCCCGTTCGAGCCCGGGCGCAGCCGGCGCTGCGGTCTGGGTCTCGGACCCGGGCCCAGCCGACTGCGCGGGTGCCGCCGGCTCCCTCAGCCCGGCCCCTCGCGCGGTGCGTGCTTCGACGAGCACGTGCGGTAGCTCTGTCATGTCGATGATGAGCGTCTCCTTCAGCGCCGCCTGGCGCAACGCCGCGGCGGGATGGTAGAGGGCGAACGCGGTCGCGGATGCGGCGCCGCTCTCCGGCGGCGCGGGCCGCGTTGTGCCGTGCGCGGTCGAGATCCGCGCGCCCGGCATGAACGTCCCGAGCGAATACCGACCCAGGCTCACCACGACGGCCGGGTCGAGCAGCTCGAGCTGCCGCCTGAGGTACGGCGCGCAGGCGGCGATCTCGTCCGGTTCGGGATCACGGTTGCCGGGAGGGCGGCACTTCACCACGTTGGTGATGAACACGTCCCCCCGCGGCCAGCCGATCAGGGCGAGGAGCTCGTCGAGCAGCTCACCGGCGCGACCGACGAACGGCCGGCCCTGCTGGTCCTCGTTGAAGCCCGGACCCTCCCCCACGAAGACGACCTCCGTCTCGGGACTCCCTTCCCCCGGCACGGCGTGCGTCCGTTGCTGGTGCAGCCTGCAGCGTGTGCAGGTGCGGATCTCCGCGGCGATCGCCTCGAGTGCCTCGCGGCGTTCCGCCTCGGTCACACTGCGACCTCCCGGCGACGGGACGCAGTCGCCAGCCAGCCGTGCTCGACCAGGATTTCCGCGATCTGCACCGCGTTCGTCGCGGCACCCTTGCGCAGGTTGTCGCTCACGCACCAGAAGGCGAGGCCCCGACCATCGGGCAGGGACACGTCGCGCCGGACCCGGCCGACGAAGATCTCGTCGCGCCCGGCCGCGTCGGTCGCCAGCGGATAGCGGTGTGCCGTCGGGTCGTCGACGACGACCACGCCGGGGACGGCGGCGAACAACGCGCGGGCCTGCTCCGGCGTGACCCGCTCGAGGGTCTCCACGTGCACCGCCTCCGAGTGCCCCACGAACACCGGTACGCGGACTGCCGTGCAGGACACCCGCAGATCGGGCAGGTGCAGGATCTTGCGGCTCTCGTTGATGACCTTCCACTCTTCCTTCGAGTACCCGTCTTCCAGGAAGACGTCGATCTCCGGGAGCGCGTTGAAGCCGATCGGGTGGGGGTAGACACTGGCTTCCTTGGCGGCCCCGGCGGCGTGCGCACGGATCTGCGCCTCGAGTTCCGCGACCGCCTTGTTGCCCGTGCCCGCGACCGCCTGATAGGTGTCGACGATCACGCGCCCCAGGCCGACCGCGTCGCGCAGCGCCATCAGCAGTGGCGCGAGCTGCATCGTCGAGCAGTTCGGGTTGGCGACGATCCCCTCATGCGCCGCCGCGTCGCCCGGGTTCACCTCGGCGACCACGAGCGGCACCCCGGGCTCCATCCGCCAGGCGGACGAGTTGTCGACCACGACCACCCCGCGGCGGGCCGCCTCAGGGGCAAGCCGGCGCGACGTGCCCGCTCCGGCCGAGAACAGGGCCAGATCGAGCCCATCGAACGCCTCGGGGGTCGCTTCCACGACAGGCAGGTCCACGCCGTCCACGTGCAGCGTCGTCCCTGCCGAACGCTCCGACGCGAGGGCCCGGAGCTCGGACATGGGGAACTGGCGCTCCCGGAGGACGCGGATCATGGTCCGCCCGACCAGTCCGGTCGCGCCGACGACGCCGACGCGTACGCCGCGAGGGGAACCGCTCGAGACACCGTTGGGCATGTGCACACTCACTCAGAACGGGCGCCAACGGCGCGATGATACGCCGCCCGTCCGGACCTCCGACGGCCGGGCGCGACGCCCGACGAGCGCCTCGAGCGGCAGGCGAACCGCCCGACGAACGGGTTCAGGCCGGCGTGTGTGCCCCCTCCCGCGCGAGGTGGCGCTGCATGGCGGCGCGGCGCGACAGGTTGATGCGGCCCTGCCTGTCGATCTCGGTCACCAGCACCATGATCTCGTCGCCGATGGAGACGACATCCTCGACGCTCGGGACGTGATAGTCGGCGAGCTCTCCGATCCGCACCAGGCCTTCCTTGCCCGGCAGGATCTCGACGAACGCGCCGAAGTTCATGATGCGCGTCACCTTGCCGAGGTAGAGGGAGCCGACCTCGACGTCGCGGGTGAGCCCCTCGATCGTCTGGATGGCGCGGCGGAGGTTCTCTCCGTTGACGGCCGAGATCTCCACGCTCCCGTCGTCCTCGACGTTGATCTCCGTGCCGGTGTCCTCCTGGATCTTGCGGATCATCGAGCCGCCCTTGCCGATGATGTCCCGGATCCGATCGGGGTTGATCTTGATCGTGACGATGCGCGGCGCGAAGTCGCTCATCTCGGCGCGGGCCTCGGGCAGCACGTCGAGCATCTTCTGCAGGATGAAGAAGCGCGCGCTCCGCGCCCGCTCCAGCCCGTCGCGGATGATCGCCTCGCTGATGCCCTTGATCTTGATGTCCATCTGGAGGGCGGTGACGCCCTCGTGGGTGCCGGTGACCTTGAAGTCCATGTCGCCGAAGGCGTCTTCCCTGCCCAGGATGTCGGTGAGCACCGCGTAGCGCCCATCGTCACCCGTCACCAGGCCCATCGCCGCGCCGGCGACCGGCGCCTTGATCGGCACGCCAGCATCCATCAGCGCAAGCGTGGAGCCGCAGGTCGAGGCCATCGAGGTCGATCCGTTCGACGTGACGCACTCGCTCACCAGCCGGATCACGTACGGAAACTCGTCGGCCGAGGGAAGCACCGGCACCAACGCTCGCTCGGCGAGCGCGCCGTGGCCGATCTCGCGCCGGCCGGGCCCCCGCATCGGCTTGTTCTCGCCGGTGCTGTAGGGCGGCATGTTGTAGTGGTGGAGGTAGCGCTTCGACTCCTCGGGGCTGATGGTGTCGATGCGCTGGACGTCCGACGACGGGCCCAGGGTGGCAACCGTGAGTGCCTGGGTGTCGCCGCGGGTGAACAGCCCCGAGCCGTGGGCCCGAGGCAGCAGGCCGACCTCGACACTGATGGGACGGATCTGGTCCAGCTTGCGGCCGTCCATGCGGATCCCCTCGTCGAGGACCAGCTGCCGGACCGTCTTCTTGTGCACCAGCCCGAACAGGCCCTTCGAGACCTTGCCCGCGCGGCGTGCCGCCTCGAGAGCCTTCGCGGCCTCCTCGGGAGTCGTGCCGGCGGCGCGCGCCCGGATCGAGTCGGCGATCGCCGCCTTCATGCCCGCGATCCGGCCGGGAAGCTCGCCCGCGAAGACCAGCAGCAGGCCGGCGGTCGCCTCGGCGTCGGCCAGGGCCCGGTGCGTGGGCTCCGGCTTCACGTTGAAGAAACGGACCAGGTCGCCCAGCTTGTACGCGTCGTGATCCGGGTACGCCTCGCGCGCGATCACGAGCGTGTCCAGGTACTGACCGGGCTGGTAGCGCGTCCCGTCCGCAAGGGCGGCCTCGATGAAGCCGAGGTCGAACCCGACGTTGTGGCCGACGAGCGTGGCGTCGCCCGCCCAGCTCCGGAACTGTGCGGCCGCCTCCGCCGGCGAGGGCGCCCCACGCACGTCGTCGTCGCCGATGCCGTGCAGCTGGCTGCCCATGATGGGCTGGCCGGGGTTCACCAGCGTCGACCAGCGGTCGACGATCGCCCCGTCCTGCACCTTCACCGCGCCGATCTCGACCAGACTGGAGGTCGTCACGTCGCGGCCGGTGGTTTCGACGTCGAACACCACGAACGGCCGGCGTTCCTCGACGTGGTGCACGAAGTCGAGCACGGTCTCGGTGCCGGGCTCGAGGTACGGAATCCGCTTCGGTTTGCCGACCTGCGACCGCAGCTGCTCCTGCAGGTCGAGGAGCGGGGCCAGGCTGTGATGCCCGAAGACGATCGCGTCGGCCATGACCGACTCCGGCACGATCTTCGCGCCCGCCTCGACCATCATGATCGCGTCGCGCGTGCCGGCCACGACGAGGTCGAGATCCGACTGCTCCAGCTGGCTGATCGTGGGGTTGATCAGCAGCTCGCCGTTGATGCGCCCGACACGGACGGCGGCAACGGGACCAAGGAAGGGGATCTCGCTGATCATCAGCGCGGCTGAGGCAGCCAGCGTGCCGACCACGTCCGGGTCGTTCTCCTGGTCGGCCGAAAGGACGGTCAGGACGACCTGCACGTCGTCCTTGTAGCCCGACGGGAACAACGGCCGGATCGGCCGATCGGTCAGGCGTGCGGCCAGGATCGCGGCCTCCGAGGGACGCGACTCGCGCTTGATGAACCCGCCGGGGATCTTGCCCGCGGCGTACATCCGCTCCTCGAAGTCGACCGTGAGCGGGAAGAAGTCCAGACCGGGACGGGGCTCGGCCCGGTTGGCCGTGCCGAGCACGACCGTGTCACCGTAGCGCACGGTGACGGCGCCGCCGGCAAGCCTGGCAAGCCTGCCGGTCTCGATGGTCACCGTGCGACCACCGAATTCGGCGGAAACAGAGACTGGCATCAGTCCTCCTCTGTGCGGAGGACGGACCTTGCCCGACCGGGGTGCCTGCGCCGGATACGGATCACCCAGGGCGCAGGGCCCTGGGTGTGACCGCAGCCGGTCCTAGCGACGAAGCCCGAGCCTCGCGACGACGGCCCGATACCGGGCGCTGTCGTTGCGCACGAGATACGCCAGCAGACGGCGCCGCTGCCCGACGAGCTTGAGGAGGCCGCGTCGCGAGTGATTGTCCTTGGGGAAGCGCTTGAGGTGCTCCGTGAGGCTCCGGATGCGCTCCGTCAGGAGTGCGATCTGGACCTCCGGTGAGCCCGTGTCTCCCTCGCCCATGGCAAAGGATTCGATCAGCGCAGCTTTGGTTTCCCGCGCGAGCGGCACTCGGTCCTCCGAACCTTCGTTCACAACGTAACTGGCGCAGTGTAGCAGGGGACCTGCGGGGCGGCAAACCGGGTTGCGAGCGGCTGCCGGCGACGGGCTGCAGCGCGTGCCTGACGACCGGTGCCACCCGGCGCCAGCGCCCGGCCGTCGGCGTTCCGAACAGTCCGGCGACTCAGCCGCTGCCCCGGGATGGCCGGGGGCCGGTGTCCACCCGTTCCGGTGCCACGGTCCCGAGCGTCGCGGTCAGGATCGCTCGCGCGCGCGCCGCGTCGCGATCCATCTGCGCGAAGAGCCAGCGGACGTCGCCAAAGCGCCCCACCGCACGCTGCCGACGAACTTACTCGACACGCAGTGGCTCGGCCCGCACTCGGTGCTCT
>JBJKRK010000097.1:0-6069 GCA_046704705.1 Candidatus Limnocylindrales bacterium
CAGGACCCGCCCCCACTCCCCCCTCGGCGCGCACGCGGACCGCGGAGCGGGCCAGTGCGCGCCCCGTCGCCGTCAGGTAGCCAGCGTCGAGCCGTCAGGTGGCGAGCGTCGTGCGCGCCAGCGTCGACCCGTCAGGCAGCGAGCGTCGGGCCGTCAGGCTCCCGGCGTTCGCGCCAGCGCCGCCCGACCGGGGAAACGCGCCGCGCTCCCCAGCTCCTCCTCGATGCGCAGCAGCCGGTTGTACTTCGCGACCCGCTCGGAACGTGACGGCGCGCCCGACTTCAGCTGCTTCGCATCGGCCGCGACGGCCAGATCGGCCAGACTCGTATCTTCCGTCTCGCCGCTCCGGTGGCTGACGACCGTGCCCCAGCCGTGGTCCTGGGCCATCTCCATGGCCGCCAGCGTCTCGCTCACCGTCCCGATCTGGTTCAGCTTGATGAGGATCGAGTTGGCGCTCCCCTCCTCGATGCCACGCGCCAGCCGCTCCGGGTTCGTGACGAAGATGTCGTCCCCCACGAGCTGGACCCTGGTTCCCAGCCGCTCCGTCAGCGCCTTCCAGCCGGCCCAGTCGTCCTCCGCGAGACCGTCCTCGAGAGAGACGATCGGATACCGCTGCACCCAGTCGGCCCAGAAGTCGATGAGCTCGCCGGTGCGCAGCGCACGGCCTTCCTTGGTCAACCGGTAGGTCAGCTCGCCGTTGGCATCTGCCGCGACATCCTGATCGAGGATCTCGCTGGTGGCCGGGTCGAGCGCGATCGCGACCTGCTCACCGGGCCGATAGCCCGCCCGCTCGATCGCGCGGAGGATGAGCTCGACGGCCGCCTGGTTGGACGGCAGCGACGGCGCGAAGCCGCCCTCGTCCCCCTGGCCGGTGGCGTAGCCGCGATCGTGGATCTCGGCCTTCAACGCCTGGAACACCTCCGACCCGTAGCGCAGCGCCTCGGCGAACGTCGGCGCGCCCACGGGCATCACCATGAACTCCTGGAAGTCGGTCGAGTCGAGCGCGTGCTTGCCGCCGTTCAGGATGTTGAACATCGGCACGGGCAGCGTGCGCGCCCGGATTCCACCCAGGTAGCGGTAGAGCGGCAGCTCGTACGCCTGCGCGGCCGCATGCGCGCAGGCCAGCGAGACGCCCAGGATGGCGTTCGCCCCGAGCTTGCCCTTGTTCGGCGTTCCGTCGAGTTCGAGCAGCGCCTCGTCGATCGTGGCCTGGTCCGCGGCATCCATGCCGAGCAGCGCCGGCGCGATCGTCTCGGTGACGTTGGCGACCGCCGTTCGAACCCCCTTGCCCCCGAAGCGCGTCTTGTCGCCGTCGCGCAGCTCGACCGCCTCGTGCGCGCCCGTCGAGGCGCCGGAGGGCACGGCGGCCCTGCCGGCCACGCCGCTCTCCAGGACGACGTCGACCTCGACCGTCGGGTTGCCCCGCGAGTCGAGGATCTCGCGGGCGTGGATTGCGTCGATGCCTGTCATGCTGCTCCCTCCGGCCGCGTGCCTGCGCCGACGGTCTCCGCGGGCCGGTCCCGGAGCACGGCGATGCCGGGAAGCTCGCGACCCTCGAGGAACTCGAGGCTCGCGCCGCCGCCCGTCGAAACGTGCGTCATCTTGTCCTGCAGTCCGAGCTGGTCCAGCGCGGCAACCGAGTCGCCGCCTCCCACGACCGTGGTGACGCCCTCGTCGGCACGGCGCGCCAGGTACCGCGCCATCGCCCGCGTGCCGTCGCCGAAGGTGGGGATCTCGAAGACGCCGAGCGGCCCGTTCCAGAGGATCGTGCGTGCCGGTTCCAGCGCCGCCTCGAAGGCAGCCACACTGGTGGGGCCGACATCGACGATCGACCAGGAGTTGGGCACCTTGGTGACCGGGGCGATCTTGTGCTCGGCGCCCCGGGTGACTTCCTTCGCCACGACCACCTCGGTCGGCACGAGGAACGTGACACCGCGCGCTTCGGCGCTGGCCAGGATCTGCCGCGCCTGCTCGACCATGTCGGGCTCGAGCAGGCTCTTGCCAACGGTGTGCCCCTGGGCCACCAGGAACGTGTTGGCCATCCCGCCGCCGATCACGAAGGTGTCGACGCGCTCGAGCAGATGCTCCAGCACCTTGATCTTGTCCGAGACCTTCGCACCGCCGATGACGGCGGCGAATGGGTGCTCGGGCGATTCCAGCAGGTTCGAGAGTGCCTGGATCTCGCGCTCCATGAGCAGGCCCGCGTAGGCGGGCAGGAGGGTGGCCATGCCGACCGTCGAGGCATGGGCCCGGTGTGCGGTGCCGAACGCATCGTTCACGTACGCGTCCGCGTAACCCGCGAGCGTGCTCGCGAACTGCGGGTCGTTGGCCTCCTCTTCAGCGTGGAAGCGGAGGTTCTCCAGCAGGATGGCCTGGCCGGGCTTCAGGCGGGCCAGCGCATCGACCGTGCCCGGTCCGATGGCGTCGCCGGTCACCGGGATCGGCCGTCGCATGAGCTGGCTCAGGCGCTCGGCGACCGGCCGGAGCCGGAGGCTCTCCACGACCTTGCCCTTGGGGCGTCCCAGGTGGCTGGCCAGGATGACGATCGCCTCGTGTTCCAGCAGATACCGGATGGTGGGCAGCGCGGCACGGATGCGCGCGTCGTCCGTGACCTTGCCGTCCTCGATGGGGACGTTGAAATCGACCCGCACGAAGACGCGCTTGCCGGTGGGATCGAAGTCCCGGATGGTGAGCTTCTGCATACCTGCAACCTCGGGTCTGGGGCGCGGCGGTTACAGCCGCTCGGCCACGAAGCGGACGAGGTCGGCGACGCGGCAGCTGTAGCCCCACTCGTTGTCGTACCAGGCGATCACCTTCACGAAGTTCCCGCCGAGGACCATCGTCGTGGGAGCGTCGATGATCGATGAGCGAGAGTCGCCCCGGAAGTCGGTCGAGACGAGGGGCTCGTCGCTCACGCCGAGGATCCCCTGCATGGGGCCCGCCTCGGCGGCACGGAACGCGTCGTTGACGGCTTCGACGGTCGCTTCCTTCTCGAGCTCCGCCGTGAAATCCACCACGCTCACCGTCGGCGTGGGCACGCGCAGCGAGAAGCCATCGAACTTGCCTTTGAGATCGGGGATCACGAGCGCCAGGGCGCGGGCCGCGCCGGTCGTGGTGGGGATGATGTTGAGCCCGGCGGAGCGCGCGCGGCGGGGGTCCTTGTGGACGACGTCGAGGATCCGCTGGTCGTTCGTGTAGCTGTGGACGGTGTTCATCAGGCCGCGCCGCACCGTGAAGGCATCGTGCACCACCTTCACCGCGGGCGCCAGGCAGTTCGTGGTGCAGCTCGCGTTGCTGATGATGTCGTGCTTCGCGGGATCGTAGGTGCCCTCGTTCACGCCCAGGACGATCGTCACGTCCTCTTTCTTCGCGGGTGCGCTGATGATCACCTTGCGGGCGCCGGCCTCGAGGTGCGCCCGCGCCTTCTCGGCGTCGGTGAACCGCCCGGTCGACTCCAGGACGATGTCGACACCCAGGTCGCGCCAGGGCAGATCCCCGGGCGTCGCGATCTGCAGCACCTTGATGGTGCGGCCATCGATGACCAGCGCATCGTCGGTGTGCTCGACGGTGCCGCGGAACGCGCCGTACGTGGAATCGTGCTTGAAGAGGTGGGCGTTCATCGCGGTGTCGACGAGGTCGTTCACGGCGACGACCTCGATCTCGGGCGCGCGCTCGAGCAGTGCCTTGAGCGACTGGCGACCGATGCGGCCGAAGCCGTTGATTCCGACGCGGACTGCCATGCTGTTCTCTAACCTCCCGTGGGGCGCATGCGGTTGACGTTGCTTACCTGACGCGGACGGTTCACACCGCCGCGTCTGCTGGTTCCCGGGGGACGCCCGAGGGGCGGGAGCCGTGTTGGGACCTGGGTTGGGGCCGGGCCTGGCGAAGTCCCGGCGGATCGCGCTGCGGCGCGGGCAGGCCGAGCCGACTGCGGACCAGCGGGACCGCACCGATCAGCCCGACGTCGTCCCCCAGCGCTGCGGCGACGATCTCGACGCGCCGCGCGGGCAGGCGGAACGCGCGGTCGCGAACCGCATCGCGCGCGGGTTGGAGCCAGCGCTCACCCTGCGTGCGGGCCACCGAACCGCCCACGATGATGCGCGTCGGGTTGAACAGATCGACCAGCGCGATCAGCGCCTCGGCAAATGCCCGGCGCGCGTACGCCATGATCCGGGCCGCCTCGGGATCGCCGTGGTCCTCGGCGTGGGCAACGTCTGCGGCGCTCAGTCGCGCGAGGCCGACGCGGGCCGCAACGCCGGCGAGCGCAGGAGAGCGCCCGAGCTGGACCGCCTCCCGTGCCGCGCGTGCGATGCCCCCGCCGGAACTGATCGCCTCGAGGTGGCCGCGAGCGCCGCAGCCGCACAACGGGCCGTCGATGTCGATCGGCAGGTGGCCGAGCTCCCCGGCCGTTCCGTCCGGTCCGTGCACGAGCACCCCGTCCCGCACGATCGCGCCGCCAAGCCCGGTCGACACCGTGAGATAGAGGAAGTCGTCCACGCCGCGGCCCGCGCCAAAACCCTGCTCGCCGAGCGCCGCGACGTTCGTGTCGCGATCAAGGACGGTGGGGAGCCCGATGCGTTCCGCGACGATCGAGGCAAGCGCCACGTCGCGGAACTGCGGCCCCATGTTGGGCGGATCGACGATCACGCCACGCGCTGGGTCGAGCGGACCGACGGCGGAGATCCCCACGGCCACCGGTGCCGCCGCGCCCGCCCGCAGCGCCGCATCGCGTGCGCGACCGAGCACGTCGACACAGGCCTGGCTGACGGAGCTCGCCGTGGGCTCCCGTGGCGTTTCCGCTTCGGCACGCTGGACGACCCGACCGTCGGTGCCGACGAGCGCGCCGCGGATCCGCGACGCGCCGAGGTCAAGGGCGAGGACGGCTGCTTCGGCGCCGTGACCGGCGCGCAGGGCATGACGGCCGGTCCCAACCGCCGGATGCTGGTTCATGACGCGTCGATTGTAGCAACGCGGTCCCCTCGTTCCCGACGGGCCGGACGGCATGTTGTGGACGTCCGCACGGGGTCCGGCGGCAGCTGCCAGGGCGGTGCACCTGCTGCGGCCATGGGCGCGTGCGGGTCCGCGGACACGGCGCGGCCAGGGGCGCGAGCGGAACGGCGCGGTCAGACCGAGCACGGAACGGCGCGTGCAGGCCGAGCACGGAACGGCGCGTGCAGGCCGCGTACAGAACGAACGGGCCCCGGCCGCTCGGCCGGGGCGCGTGCAGGCGCGTTTAGAACGAACGGGCCCCGGCCGCTCGGCCGGGGCCCATCGTGCACGCCTTCCGGCGTTTCAGCCGCCGATCTTGAAGACCTTCGTCCCGCACTTCGGGCAGACACCCGAAATCGCCGGCTTGCCGTTCTTCATGGTGATGTGCTGCGGGTTCTTGATCTCGACTTTCATCTTGTCCTTGACGCAGTACGCCTCAGCCATCGAGCATCCTCCTTCGTGCGCCGGCAGTCGCCGGCAGTAGTGACGTCACAGGGCGGGCGCCTGCGTCCGTCGGTTTCCTTCCATCAAGAGGCGAGGTCGGGCGCCCAGAAACCTGGGCGCCAGTACGCTGCCCCCGCTGCACGGGTGGCCCGGTCCATCTCGGCAAGGATACGCAGCGCCTCGAGCCCGGTCTCGACGCAGGCGGATTCCGCCTCTTCCCTGGCCTCTCCCTCCACGAAGGTGCCGGCGACCCGCTGCGCGTACGTCGCACACACCACACCGGCCCTGCAGTGTCCGAGTCCGGCCAGCACCAGCAACGACGATGCCTCCATCTCGAAGTTGGCCACTCCCTGCCGCCGCAGCTCCTCGGCGAGGTCAGGGTAACGGATCGGAAGCTGGGGGATCGGTCGGCCCTGCGGCCCGAAGAACCCCGGCGCCGTCGCGGTGATCCCCAGGTGGGCGCGGTGCCCCAGCCGCGCCGACGCTTCGACGAGCGCGGCGACCGCGGAGTAGTCGGCGACCGCCGGGTATCCCTCGTGGACGAAGTACTTGGTCGTCGCCTCCAGGCGAACCGCGCCCGTGGTGATGACCAGATCGCCGAGGCCGATCTCCTCGCGCAGCGCCCCGCACGATCCG
>JBJKRK010000098.1:0-4810 GCA_046704705.1 Candidatus Limnocylindrales bacterium
TGCGCGTGCGGAAGCTCCGGGTGCCCGTGCACGGGTCGGTGGAGCACGCCGAAGTCGAGATCTGGCGCGCGCGGAGCGATGGCGGCCGCCGGCCCGGGTGAGCGCCCCGCACGGTAGGCGCGGGCGACGAGCGACCGGGGAGGAGTAGGCCGGCGAGAAGAAAGGCGTCCCGGTGCCGCGGGGGGGACGGCGGCACCGGGAGCGTGCCTTTCGACCGGGAGGGGAGCCCCGGTCAGGGTCGGGAGGGAGCCCGGCCCGGGGACATGTTCAATTGCCGCTCGGCCGCGTCCCGAGCGTGAGCTTCACGGCGATCGACTGGCCCGCGCGGAGGACCTGGAGGTCGATCGTGTCGCCCGGCGCGTACGAGACGATCACGTCGTCGAGCGGGTGCGCGTCGTCGATCCGCTGGCCGTTCACCGCGGTGATGATGTCGCCCGACTGCAGCCCGGCCTTCGCCGCCGGACTGCCCGGGACGACCGCCGCCTGGCCCGGCTCGGGGGGGTTGACGTACGCGCCGTAGTTGATCGGCTGGCCCAGCTGCCGGTAGTTGGCCAGGCTGAGCGACGTGAAGTAGACGCCGATCCAGGGGCGTGCGAGCGGCTCGCCCGCCACGGCCTGCCGCATGATCGGCCTGGCGATGTCGATCGGGATCGCGAAGCCGATTCCCTCGGCCGACTGCGCGACGGCGGTATTGATGCCCACGACATCGCCCGAGACGTCGACCAGCGCGCCGCCGGAGTTGCCGGGGTTGATCGCCGCATCGGTCTGGATGAGGTTGCGGATCACGACGGGCTGCCCGGTCTGCTCGTCGGTGACGGTGATCGTCCTGCCCAGCGCGCTGATGATCCCCGAAGTGACGCTGTTGGTGAACGTCCCCAGAGGGCTGCCGATGGCGACCGCCACCTGCCCCGGCTGCAGCGCGTTCGAGTCACCCATGGGGGCGGTGGGCAGGTGCGTCGCGTCGACCTTCACGATGGCGAGGTCGGTCAAGGTGTCGGTGCCGTATACACGGCCGGCAAGCTGGCGGCCGTCCGCCAGCTGGACCGAAACCTGCCCGCCGGTGGCGCCCTCGACCACGTGGTGGTTGGTGATGATGAACCCGCCGGCGTTGTAGATCACGCCCGACCCGACGCCGGTCGTGGGGACCTGGAAGGGGGAGAGCGGTCCGGGTGTCGACTGCGTCGTGATGGTCACGACCGCCGGGCTGACCGCTGCGGCTGCCCTCGTCACTGCCGACGCCTGGGTGACTTCCACCGTTCGCTGCGGCCCCGCGCCGCCATCCCCGCTGGTGCCCGACCGCCTGGTCGCGAGCGACCCGGTCGCGTAGAGCGCGGCCAGCGTGCCGCCCCAGCCGACCGCTCCCGCGATCAGGGCGGTTGCCACCACGAGCGCCAGCGGCCCGCGCGTGTGGCCACGGGGATGGGGCGCCTCGGTCTCGGCGCCGCTCCCGGGGAGCGGCTCCAACCAGCGCGCCGGCGTCTGCGCCGCAGCCTGCCACGCCTCGTGCGACCACGTCGGTCGAGGTTCAGGCGGGGGGCTGTAGACGCTGGCGGTTTCGGGGGTGCGCTGGGGGTCTGTCATGCGATGCCGGGCGCTGGCGGTGCCACGCGGCATGCCTCGTCCCGCGCGGGAACGCGGGAACTCCCGCGTTCGACAGCAAGCATGACGCGGCCGGATTCACGTGCGAGCCTGCGGGGGTGAAGATTCCATCACGTCCCACGTCCCACCCCGCACCGGGCACGTCCCACCCGCGCCGGGCTCAGGAGCGACGGATCTCCCTCGGCAGGTCCACCGTCACCTCGGTCCCCTGGCCCAGCCGGCTGGCGATGCTGATACGTCCGCCGTGCATCTCCACGATGGAGCGCGCGATGGACAGTCCCAGGCCGGAGCCGCCGGCCCGCACCTGGTTGGCGCGCGACCCGCGGTAGAAGCGGTCGAAGACATGCGGCAGCTCTGCCGCGTCGATCCCCACGCCGGTGTCCCGCACCATGATCCGGGCACCCTCGTGCGTCGGGCGAAGCGAGATGGTCACCTCCCCGCCCGCCGGAGTGAACTTGATCGCGTTGCCCACCAGGTTGGCCAGCACCTGGCCGAGGCGCCGTGGATCGTGGCGCTGCCGGAGCGGCTCAGGGGGAACCTCGAGGGTGAGCGTCACGCCCCGGCGTCGTGCGCCGGGGAGCGCCTGCTCGACCGCGCTCTCCGCGACGGAGCGCAGGTCGTCGGGCCGCAGGTCGAGCGCCACGAGGCCGGAGTCGAGCTTCGAGAGCTCCAGGAGGTTGGTCGCCAGCCAGTCGAGCCGTTCGATCTGCTGCCGGCTCGACTCGAGGAATTCAGCCCGCGTCGCGGGGTCGTCCACCGCCCCGTCCTGGAGCAGCTCGTTGAACGTGCGGAGGGCGGCGATCGGCGTGCGCAGCTCGTGGCTGACGTCGGCGACGAAATCCCGGCTCCGGTCGCGATCGCGCCGGATGAACTCCATCGATTCCTGCAGCCGCTGTGCCATCAGGTTGAAGACACTGGAGAGCTCGGTGAGCTCGGGCGCGCCGCTGGGCGAGACGCGGACGCGCGCATCGAGGTCGCCCTCGGCGAGCGCGTGCGAGGCGCGTGTCAGGCGCCGGATCGGCGTCGTCATACGGTCGGCGAGCAGGAACGCGGCGATGACCGCCAGCGTCATGGCCGACACCGCGACGACGAGCAGCACCCCGATCACGTCGCGGAGCGTCTGGTCCCGGAACGTGTAGGGCTGCGAGAGCGTGTACGTCACGGTGCGCGTGGGCACGCTCGACGAGAACTGGGACCAGTAGAGATCGGGGATGGTGAAGGAGCCCGTGTCCTCGCCCGACGCGCGCTGCTGGCCACCGCTCGCTGCCGCGGGCAGCTGCGACTGCAGCACCGCCACGGGATTGCCGGTGGCGGTGGGTCCCGTGTAGAACGCGATGCGAACATCGGCCTGCGCCACGACCTGCGCGATCGCCTGCAGGTAGGACGCCTCGTGCGGGCTGTCGCCCTGCGCCGTCAGCGCGTCCAGCACCTGGGGCGAGAGCGACGGCGGCGTCGTCGGATCGATGATCGGCACCAGCCCGCTCCGCTGGGTCAGGCGCAGTTGCTGGTACAGGAGCTGCCCGACCGCCGCGGAGCGCGCGCTGAGGCTCTGGTCCTCCTGCTGGCGGAAGTACCCGTCGAGCAGGCGCGGCAGGATGGCGAGCACCAGGAGCAGCGCGAACGCCACGACTGCCGAGATGACGAGCGCCAGCCGGGCCCGGAACGTGCGCGGCCACAGCGACCGCGGCCGCAGTCGCGGCACGTGCGGCCGGATGTGCGGGAGGTGCGCGCCGACCTGCTCGGAACCGGACCCCGGGTCAGCGCCGCGCGGGAGGGCGGGCTGCTCAGCGCTCCGCAAAGGCGTAGCCGGCACCACGCACCGTCAGGATGAATGCGGGCGCGAAGGGGTCGTCCTCGAGCTTCTCCCGCAGGTGGCTGACGTGGACGTTGATCGTCTTCTCGTCCTGGTCGAGCGCCTCGTAATCGCGGATCAGCTCGAGCAGCTCGCGGCGGGAGTAGACGCGCCCCGGCCGGGCGGCGAGGTGGCGCAGGATCTCGAACTCCGTGGCGGTCAGCGAGATCCGGCGGTTGCCCCGCGAGACGCGCCGCCGCTCGAGGTCGATCACGAGGTCGCGATGCCGGATGACCCGGCCGCCGGCGGCGTCGGCCAGATCGCCGTACGCGCGCCGCAGCAGCGCCTTGATCCGGCTCATCAGCTCGCGCAGGCTGAAAGGCTTCGTCAGGTAGTCATCCGCGCCGAGCTCGAGGCCGATGACCTTGTCGACCTCGTCGTCGCGGGCGGTCAGCACGAGCACGGGCGACTTGGACCCGCTCGCGCGCAGGCGGCGCAGCACCTCGAAGCCGTCCATCCCGGGCAGGCGCACGTCGAGCAGCACGAGGTCGGGCGCCTGCTGCGTGGCGAACTCCAGGCCCTCCTCGCCGGTGCGGGCGATCTGGACCTCGTAGCCCTCCTGCTGCAGCGCGTACTGGACCCCGCGCGCCACGGCGTACTCGTCCTCGACGACCAGGATCGTTGCGCTCATCGCGGGGATCGTACATCGAACGCTCTCTGGTACCATGCCCCTTTGCTGTGAGTACACGACCCGAACTCTCTGCCCAACGCCGCGACGTGACCGGCAAGGCCGTCGGCAGGCTCCGCAAACAAGGCACCCTGCCGGCCGTCCTCTTCGGTCACGGTCAGGCCTCCCAGTCCATCCAGGTGGACACGCACGCGTTCGAGACCCTGTACCGGAAGGCCGGTCGCAACGCGCTCATCGACCTGCGGCTGGATGGCGGCCGCCCGCGCACGGTGATCCTTCATGGCGTGCAGGAGCACCCTGTCCGGCGCAGCCCGCTCCACGTGGACCTGATGCTCGTGAAGATGACCGAAGAGCTGACGGTCGACGTCCCGGTCGAGCTCGTCGGCGAAGCTCCGGCCGTCACCAAGCTGGACGGAACGCTGCTCCAGACCCTCGATCGGGTTCGGGTGCGGGCACTCCCGAACGACCTGCCGCATGTGATCGAGGTCGACGTGAGCGGCCTCGTCGATTTCGACACGGCACTCCACGTGCGAGACCTGCCGCTGCCGCCGAAAGTCACCCTGCTCGCCGAACCGGGCGAGGTGGTCGCGCATGTCAAGCCGCCGCGTGTCGAGGCCGTCGAGATGGCCGCGCCGGCGGAGGTCGCGCCCGAGGCGGCGGAGACCGCTGCCGAGACCGCGGCCGAGGCATCCGGCGGCGAGGGCGCCGGGGAGTAGCTCGATCCCGGGCCC